>JALJPK010000087.1 GCA_022968985.1 Pseudomonadales bacterium
CCCGTTTTACTCGACATGTCTTCGTCGGGTATCCAGCGAAATTTATTTTAACTAAATCACCCAATATTAAAATCTTAAAATCGATTAAAAAAATAATGTTTAAGCAACAGTCCTATAATCACAATATATAATATATTTATCGCCATACTCGACATGTCTTCGTCGGGTATCCAGCGACTTTTATTTTAACTACCTATCATGAAAACCTTAATTTATTAAAACCTTAATATCGATTAAAAGTATAGTGTTTAAGCAGCAGGCCTATAATCACAATATAAAATATATTCCCCGTTTTACTCGACATTTCTTCGTCGGGTATCCAGCGACTTTTCTTTTAACTAAATTAACCATTATTAAAAGCTTAATATCGATTAAAAGTATAGTTTTTAAATTGTTCCCATACTACTTGCGCAACTGGCCCTAATGATTGTGATTTGTTTTTCATAATATAATATTTAAGCCCCATTTTATTTCGAGTGTCGTCTAAATTAAGTAATACCATACTGCCGTCTTTAATGCCTTGTTGGGTTAAATAATCAGGTAACTTCCCCCAGCCCATTGCATTTTCAATCAACATTTTTTTTGTGGAAAAATCATTGACGTACCATCTGCGCTGCCCTTGTTGTACACCTAATTCAATGTCTTTTGTTCCTTTCCCAGAATCTTGCACAATTATTTGATATTCGTTTAATAAGTCTTGGCTATTTTTTAAATTAGGATGACGATTAATTAATGTCTGTGAGGCTACATTAATAAGTGCACCATTGGTTAGAAAATGTTTGTCGATGGCTAGTTCACTTTCATTAAAATTTGCGACAGGCGAAATACAAAGGGTGGCTTGTTCATTTTGAATCGCTTCTATTGCACCGGTTATATACTCTTGTTTGATTATAATTTGAGTCTCAGGAAATTGATTTTGTACGTTTTTTAATAAAGGCAATATCCCTTTTAAATCAAACGATGCCTCAATAGCTATGGTAATGCTGATTTCATTACCCTGGGCCAGATGTAGTGCACTTTGCTCTAAAGAGGTTGCCTCATCTAATAATCGCAGCGCTTTTTTATACAATACTTTACCTGCATCTGTGAGCTCTAAACGATAATTAGAGCGGTTAAATAACGCTAAATTAAAGCCGCTCTCAAGCTGTTTAATGCTTTGGCTTATTGCGGGTTGGGTTTTGTATAATTGCTCGCTGGCTTGTTTTAACGAGCCTAATTGTGCAACTGTAACAAACATAGTTAATTGATCAAGTTTCAAGGTGAGCTCCAAATATGTAAAGTTTTAGTTTATATGTTAATTAAAAACATTCAATATTAATTTATCAAATCAGGGTCTATTATTAACTTAATGGTTATTTAAACCAAACAATTAACTACCACTAATTAAAGAGAGAACGATTATGAATAAATTTAAAAAATACGGTTTGTACGCTTCATTAGGTTTGGTTACTTTTGCATTCACAGCAGCGGGACTTGCAAAGTTAGCAGGTGTTGAACAAATGCATGTGTCATTTGCGGCGATGGGTTTACCTGTTTGGTTTGGTTATTTTATTGGAGCCAGTGAACTTGCAGGTGCCATCGGTATTTGGGTTAAAAAAGTGAGTGTATTAGCGGTGGCAGGTTTAATGATTGTGATGAGTGGTGCCATCTATTTTCACCTAGTTTATGAGGTGTTAGCTAATGCAATTCCAGCTTTTGTACTGAGTATATTATTACTTAATATCTTGTTTAATCGCTTAACAGAACGTAAAACAAAGTGAATACTAATAGTGTAAGTACTTTGATGCCTGTTGTGTATATTCCTCACGGAGGCGGTCCCATGCCGCTTTTGGGGGATGATCAACACAAAGAGTTAATTGCGTTTTTAGCTAATCTGCATAAAGATATTAAAAACTCAGCAGCACAACCAACTGCGATTTTAATAATTAGTGCACATTGGGAAGAAAACGAGGTAACCCTTACGTCATCCGATTCACCTAGTATGATTTACGACTACGGTGGGTTTCCACAAGAAACTTATGAGTATCAATACCCAGCAGCTGGTCACCCCAAACTTGCCAATCAAGTGATGGCGTTATTAAAGTCTAACGGTATTAACAGCAAACTTGATGCAACACGTGGCTTTGATCACGGCACGTTTGTGCCATTAATGTTGATGTATCCAAAAGCGCAGATTCCAGTAGTACAAATGTCGTTATTACGCTCGTTAGATCCGGCCCAGCACATTAAAATAGGTGAAGTTTTATCCACACTTAGACAGCAGGGTGTATTAATAGTGGGCTCTGGGATGTCGTTTCATAATTTTAGTGGAAGCAAACAAAACAGTATTATTTTTGATGATTGGTTAACAAATACAATGACAAATAATGATCTTGAAAAAACTAAACAAGATTTAATAAATTGGGCAGAGGCACCCTCTGGGCGAGAGTCACATGCAAGAGAGGAGCATTTATTGCCTTTACATGTTTGTTTTGGTGTTGTGTATAACAATCAACAACCCGCTGAAAAAATATTTGATTCGTTTTTGTATGATAAAAAAATATCAGCATTTATTTGGTATTAAGGTATTTGTTTTATGGGTAGTCGTTAATACTATTTGAGTTTTGTTTTATTCTTTTGTTTTTTTTCTCGCATTAGCGCAATGTCCACTATTTTATCACTGGATTGTTTATTCTCTTTTTGATTGCTTTTTTTAATGAATTTAGTCTTTGGTTTTTTATGTGTTGTCTTGTTTGTTTTCCTATTTTTTTTCAAATAGTTAATCAGATAAGGCCAAATTTCTGCACCATCCAAACCGGGTATAGGCAAAGCATTTAAAGCAATTGTAATTAAGTTAATGAATAAAAACACATCGAATAAAGGCGATAAAGTATTCAGTGTTGTATAAGATTCTGAGAGTTGTAATAAAAGATAAAAAACAGCAAAAATGACAACTATTATACTCTGAACGATTAATCCACCAGCACTGACTAATGGGTGTACTGGGTAATTTTTGTCATGCTCAAATCGACAATAACCGTGTATAGGGTAAAGTTTTATTTTAATTAAACGGTAGTTATATTTAGTAACATAATAAGCATGGCCTAACTCGTGGGCTAATATCAAAACCATATAACAGACAAACATAACGACACCATCCATGATGGCGTATCTGGCAACAAAATAAGCTAAGGCAAATAACACTAAAGCGTGAACAATAATGGGTTTGCCTTTGTATTTAGCTATTACAATTTCGTATTTCATTTAGTTCCAAGCGTTATTTTTTAACATTAACGTTTATTTATTCGATCAACCCAAGCCATTCCCAGCGCTGATATAACAAATGTTAAATGCAGAATAACCAACCACATCCATTGTGATTTATAAATATCAATGGCTTCAGGAGCCGATTCAGCCACTTTCATAAATGTTTTTAATAAATGGATAGATGAAATAGCCACAATTGATGCTGCTACTTTTTGTTTTAAACTTCCTGAGTCTAATTTACCTAACCAAGATAATTTTTCAGTGTCTTCGTCAATATCAAGTCGTGAAACAAAATTTTCATATCCAGAAAACATCACCATAACAATAAGGCCACCCACAAGTGCCATATCTACTAATGATAATATATTTAGAATTAATTCTGTTTCAGAGGCTGAAAAAATATGAATGATAAAGTGGTAACATTCTTGGAAGAATTTAAGGCCTAATAAAATAAGCCCAATTGATAAACCTAAATAAATGGGCGCTAAAATCCAACGACTGGCGTAGATTATTTTTTCAAACGTTTTTTCGATCATGTAAATTTCCTGGAAAAAGGCTTTTAATAATTGAAGGGGGCATATAAATGAAAAGGTTAATAATGCTTTGGTTTAGTTTTAAAAGGAGAGGTTAAATATTTAACGAAAAGCAAAATATTATTACAACCGCAATAAGTGCAGTTGTAATAAATGACATTCAAAATTATTTAAAACGGAATATCTTCATCAAAAGCTGAGTTTGATTGGTCAAAACTTTCAAAATCAGACGGTGCAGGTTGAGCTTGAGCTGAAGTACCTGCATCAATTTTCCAAGCTTGAAGTGCTGTAAAACATTTTTCAGGTTTGCCCGGCGCTGACCATAAACGACCAGACAGGTTGAAATAAGCGGTTATTTCTTGACCGACTTGGCATGTGTCTAATAATGCACATTTATCTTTAAGTAGCTCTAACGCCACATAATTAGGGTATTGCGAGTTTTCACCTTCCCCTGTTAGTTTGATCACAAACTCACGTTTGGTAAATCCGTTTTGGCCGTAAGACGTAGTCTCACCAATAGAGTGTAATTCACCCTGAACTTCAAATGTTTTAGACATATTGTGTAAATGCTCATGCTGATTATAAATATGCGATAGATTGTAACATTTTTGATTGTTAGTGCCAGTTGCAAAAAAGTTTGTGGCTGTAGTTAGAAATTGACCGAAAAAAGATCAAAGCTGCTAAAGGCATAGTTGAGCGCTCATATTTATTAGTTTTGTATATTTAGAAGCAAAAGTCACATTGAAGTAATGAAATGTTAGCTTTAGCTTAATTTAGTAAATATTGGTGAAATGCGTGGTATAACCTTTCAGAATCGATGGGTTTACTTAAAAAACCGTCCATTCCTGATTCTAAGCATAAGTCACGGTGCTCTTGCATGACATGGGCTGTAATGGCAATAATAGGTATACGAATTGTTGTGCTGTTAACTGTTTTGATCGAATTCTCTAATGCCCTTATTTTTTTAGTTGCACTAACACCATCTAATACAGGCATTTCAAAATCCATAATAATAAGATCAAATCGTTTGTTTGATGATTGAAATGCATTAAATGCATCCAATCCATTATCACAAATGGTAATGTTTGCTCCTAATTTTTTTATCATTCCTTTTATCACTAATTGATTAACTTTATTATCTTCTGCAACCAGAATCTCTTTACCAATAAAAGATTTATCAGGTAATGACTTTTTATTGTTTTCTAAAGAATTTGATTGGAACTCAATATAATTTTCGTCTAGTTGGCTAGAAATTGTAAACCAAAATGTTGATCCATGATTTAATTTCGAACACACTCCAATATCGCCTCCCATAAGTTTTGAAAGTGACTTGGAAATATTTAGCCCTAGACCCGATCCGCCAAATTTTCGAGTGATAGTGTTATCAGCTTGATTAAAAACACCAAATAATTGTTCAAAATCTTCTTTTTGGATACCTATTCCTGTATCAATTACAGAGAATTTTATTAAGTTGGTTTTGATGTGTGTTTTTGAATGGTTAGTTAATAATTCAATTTTTAAAATAATTGAACCACTTTGGGTGAATTTAATAGCGTTACCAATTAAATTAATTAGAATTTGTTTTAATCTTGTAGGGTCTGAAAAAATAAATTTAGGTGTGTTAGTTTGAATATCTAAAATTAGTTCTAAATTCTTTTGTCTAATATCAAATGAGAATAATGAAATAATCTCAAAACAAAGGTTTTTTAAACTAAAACTAATATGTTCAACTGATAATTTACCTTCTTCTATTTTTGAAAAATCTAATATGTCACTAATTATATTCAGTAAAGAGTTTGCGGAGTTTTGAATTACTTGCAAATATTCACTTTGCATTTCATTTAAATTCGTCTCTTTTAATAATTCAGCAATCCCCAATACTCCATTCATAGGTGTACGTATTTCGTGGCTCATAGTAGCTAAAAATCGACCTTTTGCTATTACCGCATCTTCGGCAATTTTTTTCTCTGCTTCAAGATCACTTACTAATAAACTTATTTTATTTTGTGCTTTTATTCGTTCATTATTTTGGTGAATAATTCGTAAGGTTGATGATATCTGAGAATTGATCATGGCGCATGAAAATAAATCTTCTTCACTGGGGTATAACTCATATATCACTCTACCAAGCTGATCATCTACACTGTAAAGGGATTCTACAATTAGCGTATGGCGTGAAGAATATGAATATAATTGTTCAGGAATGATGTATTTTGAATTAAATCTCTGTTCATTTTTTAATGTGGAATTACTGTTAAAAGCAATGATTAAGTCAATTGATTCAGGTGGTTCCCATTGTTGGTTAGCCAGTTTTTTAATTGGTGCCTTGTAACCTAAAACGATATATTTAGTTAAGTTTATAATTTTAGAAAGCTGCTTGTAATGCTTTTTAAATTTTTCTGAAATTTCTTTAATTGATGATGAATTTGATATTTCTTCAAGTACTGATTTTATGATGTGAATTTTATCTCTTGAAGAAATGTCGGAATATTGAGTAAATGCACGTTGTTTATACAGTACTGTTCTAAGCTCAATTGATATTAATTTTGTTAAGTGGGAATTATTTGATTGTTCAAATAATAAAATTGCTTCTTTCCAGTTTTTATATCCATTATCTAAACGTATATCGTTATTTATTTTAGCTTTTAACATCTCTAAGACGAACTCTTTAAAATTAACAATACTTTGGTTGTATAATAACTCACCATTATTAGAAGATACTTTAGTAATCTGTGTTAATAAATTAATGATTGTATTACATTGTTGTGAAGGGGGGGACTTAGGTTTTATTTGATTGCTAATAAATAAATTCGAAATTAGTTTTTCGATTTTAAATGAGGGCGCAATTTTATTGTTTGATTTTATATTGGCACAAGATAGTCTTTTAATAAAAAGGCTATCTAATTCATATATTTTTAAACAGGGTTGTTGTTTTGCAAATTGTACCGCTAATTCAGTTGCTAAAGTGCCTAATTCTAAATAGGGTTGTGCGACAGTACTTAATGCTGGTGAGCTTAATTTCGATGAATTAATGTTATCAAAACCAGTCACTGCTATGTCAGTGGGGACTCGAATGTTTCTGTTTTTTAATTCTTCAATAACTGCAATCGCAACTAAGTCATTTGAGCAAATTATGACTTCGGGCGGAGTATCTGTATTTAGAAATTGATCAATGGCTGGTGTGGCATCTGAGCTATCAAAGCGGCCAATATATACGTATTGATCATTATATTGAATATTGTTTTGATTAAGTTTAGCTTTATATGTATTAAATCTAATTACAGCTTCAGGGTTTTGCATTGGGCCAGTAATAAACGCTAATTTTTTATATTTAATATCTACTATTAAGTGATCGATTAATTCAGTTAATCCAGTTTCACAATTCACTAAAATCGATGTTTGATTGTCTACAATGTGCGAAATATCAACACCAATACTGATAATTGGGATTGAGCTGAAACTTCGAATTAATTTTTTAAAATCAACATCGGAGGAGAAGTTTTTGAGTGTGGCGGTTAAAATAATAACCGCATCTAAATTGTCAGAATTAATATGGTTAAATATTGTTTTTTGATGATGTTCTTGTTCAAAGTCTGGGCTATCGGGTGTGCCGCCTAAAAATATTATTAAATTAACATCTAGTTTGTTGGCCGTTGAGTTAATATAGTCAATTATCGCATTGGTATAAGAGTTACTTAGTGAGACTATTTGAAGGCCAATATTTAATTTATTATTGTTAGTATTCATATTTTATTTCACTGTTAAAATAATTTATAAATTAAACGTATATTTTTTATTAATTATACAAAATATTAGTTTACTTTTAATTTGTTTTTATTAAAACTACCATACGATTTTTTATAATAAATCGGTTTACTTAAATAATCAACCATACCCAAGCTATATATAGATATTTGTGTGTCTTTTTATATTAGGTTATCTTATTTTAGCTTAAAATTAAGGGTATAAGAATTTATTTAATATTCCATATAGTTTTTCTGAATCAATGGGTTTGCTTAGGAAATCATCCATACCCGCTAGAAAACAAGCGTCACGGTGTTCTTTCATAGCATGAGCGGTAATAGCAATAATGGGGATTCGTATTGATGTGGTGTCATCTGTATTAATCAAATTTTCAAGCGCACGGATTTTCCTTGTTGCACTGGCGCCATCTAATACAGGCATTTCAAAATCCATTACAATTAAATCGAATCTATGAATCGACTGTTGATAAATTTTAAATGCTTCTTGACCATTTTCGACAATAGTCACATTGGCACCCGTTTTTTTAATCATGCCTTTAATAACAAGTTGATTTACTTTGTTATCTTCCGCTATTAAAATTTCTTTACCTAATAATTCTTTTTTATCTGTTCTTTTTATATATTGTGTAGGAGTGTTTTCTTGGAATTCGATAAAATTAGAGTCGAATTGACTGAGTATTGTAAACCAAAATGTAGAGCCAGAGAAATTGTTTGATGTGACACCAATATCGCCACCCAATAGTTCTGATAAAGATTTAGAAATACTTAAACCCAAACCTGAACCACCAAATTTTCGAGTAATGGAGCTATCTGCTTGATTAAATGCACCAAATAATTCGTTAATGTTCTCTTTAGATATACCAATACCTGTATCAATCACTGAAAATTTCAAAATATTTTTATTTTCTGTTAATTTAGAATGATCGATCACTAATTCAACACAAAGGGTGATTGAACCTTTTTCGGTGAATTTGAATGAATTACCAATTAAATTTAATAGAATTTGCCTTAATCTTGTAGGGTCGGATATGATTGATTTAGGTATATTTTTATTGATTATTAATTTTAAATTAATATCACTTTTTTTTGCATTAAATGAAAATACTGAAATAACTTCATTACAAAGTTTTTTTAAATTAAAATTAATGTGTTCAACACTTAGTTTACCTTCTTCAATTTTAGAGAAATCTAAAATGTCACTAATTATATTGAGTAAAGAATTAGCTGAATTTTGAATTATTTCTAAATAATTAGTTTGTACTGTTGATAAATTTGTATCTTTTAATAATTCAGTTACACCTAAAACACCATTCATCGGGGTACGAATTTCATGACTCATCGTTGCTAAAAAATGACTTTTAGCTATAACAGCTTCTTCAGCCATTTGTTTTTTTGTTTCAAGATCCGATACTAATAAATCAATTTTGTCCTGTGCCAAAATTCGTTCGTTATTTTGATGGATAATTCGAATAGTAGAGGAAATTTGGGTAGTAATCATCGCACATGAAAATAAATCGATTTCTCTTGGGTAAAGCTCATAACTCACTCTACCTAATTGACTGTCTGCACTATATAATGTTTCCACAACCATAGTGTATCGTTTCTTATCGGTTATTAACTCTTTAGGAAATAGATATCTAGCATCATGTCCTGTAGAATTTTTGAAATTTTTATTTTTAATATCATTAAATGAAAGAATCATATCAATGGTTTTTGGTGATTTCCAAGCTGTGTCTTTAGGTTTTTTAATGGGAGTCGGGTAACCTAATACAGTATAATTTTTTAAATCAATAAAATGAGAAAGTTGTTGGTATTGTGATCGAATTCGTTCAGCTAATTCATCAAAGTTTTTTGCTTCTGCAATTTCTTCAATTATGCCTTTTACAAAATAGATATTGTTGCGTGTTGATAAATCCGAAGTTTTAACCAATGCTACTTCTTTTTCCAATACCTCTCTAATCATAATTGTAATTAAATTAATAGTTTGACTTTTTATGGAACTATCAGAGTTTAAATCTTCAAATTTAATGACAGCTGACAACCACCTTTTATATCCAGATTTTAATCTAATATCAGATTTTAAACGCTCTTCTAATACAGGGAAATAATGCTCTTCAAACTCAATAATACTTTGATTCATATTGTTGTTAGTGTATTTAATAATTTTATTGATGATATCTACTAATAAATCGTAAATATTAAAGTAGCCTTCATATTCTTCTAATTCATCAGTTTTATTATTATCTTCAAATGGTAAAACATATTTATTTAACTCATCTTCTAACTCTTTTTTTGTTTTTTTAGATTCTTGATATCCACAAGAATTTCTTTTAATAAATATTGTATCTGAGTAATAAAGTTTATCACAAGGTTTATTATATACATGATCAATGGCCAACTTGATTGCAAGAGCACCAATTTTTATAAATGATTGTGATACTGTAGTTAGTGAGGGGGTACAATTTTTTGACTCATTGATATTATCAAAACCAGTTACTGCAATTTGTTCAGGAACTTTGATGTTTCTATTGGATAATTCTTCAATAATGGCTATTGCACAAATATCATTTGAACAAATTATGACTTGTGGTCTAATTTTCTTGGAAAGAAACTGGTCTAAAGCAGGTTCTGCATCTTTTGCAATAAAGTTACCATAATATATATTTTTATTATCTATTTTAATATTATGTTTTTTTAATACTTGATTGTAAATGTTAAATCGAATTAATGCTTCTGGGTTTTTTAATGGCCCAGTAATAAACGCCAAATTAGTAAAACTTTGTTTTACAATTAAATGCTCGATTAAACAGGTTAACCCCTCTTCTGAATCTACAATTATTGAAGACTGATTAGAAATATATTGAGATATATCCATACCAATACTTACAACTGGAACTGAGGATACACTTTCTAAAATATTTCTAAATTGAATGTCTGAGGTGAAATTACTTAATGTAGGGGTTAATAATATGATGGCGTCAATATTGTCAGCGTTAATGTATTCATAAATTACACTTTGTTGATGTTCGGGTTTTAGACCTGGATTACCTGGTGTACCACCTAAAAATAAAATCAAATTAATGTTTAACTTTGTGGCAACCGTATTTATACAATCAATTAATGCATTATTGTAGGCGTCACTTAATGAAACCACCTGTAGACCAATGTTGATTTGTTTGCTTGGAAGCATACTTAGTTTCTGCTGACCTTAAAATACTTAAAGAAATGGATAAATTAAGTATAGACAGAATAAAAGTTCAATCAATAAATAGACGGATATTAATGTTGTTATATGAGGTATTTGAATTATAAGATTTTTCTTATAACCTAAATCGCTAATTGTAGTAAGAATTAGATTAATTTTACTTTATAAAAAACGAATAAGCATTTGCTGCAGAGTTTCTAGGTCGATGGGTTTACTTAAATGGTCATCCATACCTGACAGTATACACAGTTCGCGATGTTCATTCATCGCGTGTGCAGTAATAGCAATGATTGGAATATGTAATTTGTTATCATTAACATCGTTAAAGTTCTGTTCAAATTGCCTTATTTTTTTAGTAGCGCTGGCGCCATCTAATATAGGCATTTCAAAGTCCATAAGAATTAAATCGAACTTATTAACTGAATTGGTAAAAATATCAAATACTTCTTGGCCATTGCCACTAATCGTTACGTTTGCCCCTAGTTTATTTATCATTCCTCTGATAACCATTTGGTTTACTTTATTATCTTCTGCTACTAAAATTTCTTTGCCTATTAGTTTCTTTATGTGCTCTGCTGTAATCTTATTTTTCTTGAGTTCTATTTTAGGACTTGAAAAAGAGGTAATTGATCGGC
Source organism: Pseudomonadales bacterium (assembly GCA_022968985.1). GTDB lineage: Bacteria > Pseudomonadota > Gammaproteobacteria > Pseudomonadales > Natronospirillaceae > Marinicellulosiphila. The sequence continues at coordinate 11,384 of JALJPK010000087.1, forward strand.
TAATAATAGTGAACCAAAATGTTGATCCTTGACCTAAAGTCGAGTTAATACCAATATCTCCACCCATTAATTCTGCTAACGATTTTGAAATACTTAAACCTAATCCTGTTCCACCAAATTTCCTAGTTGTTGAGCTGTCAGCTTGATTAAATGCACCAAATAATTGTTCAGTATTTTCTTTTGAAATACCAATGCCAGTATCGATGATAGAAATTTTTAAAAGTTGTTCGTTTTTATTTATTTTATTGTGTGTGTTGAGTAAAGGTTCTACTTTTAAAGTTATAGATCCTTTTTCGGTGAATTTAAATGCATTACCAATTAGGTTTATTAAAATTTGTCTTAATCTTGTAGGGTCAGATTTTATTGTATTAGATATTTTATTATCAATATCTAAATTTAATTGTATATCGTGTTGATTAACATTAAAGTTAAATAATGAAATAACTTCAAGACATATAGTTTCTAAATCAAATTCAATTATTTCTAATTCTAATTTTCCCTCATCAATTTTTGAGAAATCTAATATATCGCTAATAATGTTTAGTAATGAGTTTGAAGAAGTTTGAATTATTTCTAAGAATTCATTTTGTTCTTTATTTAATTTAGTGCCTTTTAATAATTGTGTCATGCCCAATACCCCATTCATAGGGGTTCTTATCTCGTGGCTCATTGTTGCTAGAAAACGTCCTTTGGCAACGGTAGCTTCTTCTGCAATTATTTTTTTTGTTTCTAAATCAGAAACAAGTAAATCTATTTTTTTTTGTGATTTTTTCCGATCATTACTTTGATGGATTATCCGTATTGTTGATGCTATTTGAGATGTGATCATTGCACATGAAAATAAATCAAGTTCACGAGGGTAAAGTTTATAAACTACTCGACCTAGCTGATAATTAGCGCTGTAAAGTGTTTCAACCACTAAGGTATAACGTTTATTGTTAGGTGTTAACTCTTTTGGAAATAAATATTTCGCATTAAACCCTTTAATGTTTTTAATGTTTTTATTGTTTATATCATTAAACGACAACATAACATCAATTGTTTTTGGTGTGACCCAAGTGCTGTTTTTAAATTTTTTAATAGGAGTAGGGTAAGTTAATACAATATAATTTTCTAAATTGATGAAATGAAATAGTTGGTTATATCGTGATCTTAGTTTTTTAGATAATTCGTCAAAACTATTAGAGTCTGAAATTTCTTCAATAATATCTTTTACAAAATATATACTGTCTCTTGATGATAAATCGGAATCTCTAGATAGTTCGTTTTCCTTTATTAACATATCGATTATACGAAGTAATATTAAATCGACTACTTGTTTTGTGTTTGATTGAATATTGTATTTTTGTTCAACTTGTTCAGTGGCCAACATCCATTGGTCAAAACCTGATTTCATTCTTATATCGTATTTAATTCGTTTTTTTAAGCGAATTAAATACTTTCCTTCAAACTCAAGTACCGATTTATCAACGTCTATATTCTGTTTTTTAAGAATTTTATCTGTAATTTTAGTTATTACTTCAAAAGGCGAGTCTGAATTATTTATTTTTAATTGTATGTTAGTAATTAGTGTAAATGGCGATAAGGTTAATTGTATTAAATAATTGATAAATCGAAAATTGTCGAGGAAGGAGTGACCACAAGACTGTCTTTTGATAAAAATGGTATCTAATGTATACACTTTATCGCAGCTTTTGTTTAGGGCTTTACGTACAGCAAGATTAGTGGCTAATGAACCCATTTTAACAAATGGTTGCGAAACAGTACTTAACGGTGGATTACTGTTGTTTGTGCCTTCTACATTATCAAATCCGGTAACTGCTATTTGTTGAGGTACTCGAATGTTTCTTTTAGAAAGTTCTTCAAGTACACCTAAAGCACAATGATCATTGGAACAAATTATCACTTCTGGTTGTTGATTATTCGCCAAAAACTGGTCTACAGCAGGAGGGGCGTCAGTGCTATCAAAATTACCATAATAAATATTCTGTGGTTTAATTTTAATATTGTGTTTATTGAGTATTTTTTTATAAGTCTCAAAGCGCATTAATGCTTCTGGGTTATCTAAAGGTCCAGTAATAAAAGCTAAATCTGAATAATTGCGTTCGAATATTAAATGCTCAATCAGTGTTCCTAGCCCTCCTTCAGAATTGACTAAAATTGAAGATTGATTACTGACGAAGTTTGAAATATCAATGCCGATGCTGATGATAGGGATCGAAGTGAATTGCTTAATTATATTTTCAAATTCTGGCTCTGAAATGTAATTACCTAAAGTGCCTGACAACAAAATAACCGCATCAAGATTATCTGAATTTATATGATCATAAATGACTCTTTGATGGTATTCGTGTTTAAAGGTCGCTTTATCTGGGTGCCCAACCAAAAATATAATTAAATTTACGTTGAGAATAGTGGCAGTTGTATTGATACAGTCAATTAATTCATTGCTATAAGAGTCGCTTAGCGAAGGTATTTGTAGGCCTATATTGATTAGTTTTTTTTGGTTCATACAGTTATTTAACCAATGTTAAAATCTTTTTGATAGTTTGTGAATAAGTATAGACGCAGTATGCATACATTCAATAAATGACCCGTTTTTAACATAACTCTTATCAATAGATTTTAATTGTGTAGTTTAAATTAATCGTCATTTAACAAATACTTCCCCCTTCTATACTAATCAGCTAAACTACCACAACTGTATAAACAACCAGTATAATGACTATGAGTCAATCTCGAAAATTTATTCACATAGATATGGATTGTTTTTTTGCCGCCGTTGAGATGAAAAAACGACCGGAATTAAAAAACATCCCTATGGCAATTGGCGGCTCTACTAAGCGCCGAGGGGTTATTGCAACTTGTAATTACCCTGCGCGTTATTTTGGTATCCACTCGGCTATGGCAACCTCTCAGGCGTTAAAACTATGCCCTCAGTTGGTTCTGGTGCCAGGATCAATGAAAGAATACAGTGATGTTTCACAGCAGATCATGGCCATATTACGAACTTTCACTGATCAGGTTGAAGTGGTGTCGGTGGATGAGGCTTTTTTAGATGTGACTGATTGCGAGCTTTTTGATGGCAGTGCAACTTTAATTGCCCAGGCGATTCGCGCGCGTATTTTGCTTGAAACGGGTTTAACCGCATCGGCAGGTATCGCGCCTTTACGTTTTGTGGCCAAAATTGCAAGTGATGAGAATAAACCCGACGGTATATTTGTGGTGAGTCCCAAACGTATCGATGAGTTTGTAGCAGGATTAGCGCTTAAAAAAATACCCGGCGTGGGAAAAGTCACCCAAGAAAAACTTAAACGTTATGGGTTGTCTACCTGTCAAAATGTACGTGATCAAAGCCTTAATTTTATGATTGATAAGTTTGGTAAGTTTGGATTAAGTATTTGGCAAAAAAGCCATGCGATAGATAAACGGGGTTTGAGTTTTGATCGTGAGCGTAAATCTGTTGGGGTTGAGCATACATTGTCAGATGATATTAATAGTTTTGAGCAATGCTGTGAATGCCTTTTTAAATTATTAGAGCGATTAAAAGAACGGCTACAAGATAAAACTAAATATGGTGTGACAACAATTGGAGTGAAATTAAAATTTAACGATTTTAAATCAACCAGTGTTGAGCAAAAAACCACTCAAATATCGGTTGATTTATTTAAGGAATTATTACAACAAGCGTTATTAAGAAAAGAAAATCGCTCAATAAGATTAGTGGGTATTTTTGTGAATCTACCGAGCAGTTATTTGTGTAAACAATTAGAGTTGTTTGAGAAACAGCAGGGTTTGTTTGAGCTGTAGGTTGGAATTTATTCCAACAAAACGAATATTTAAATATCACAACAGCGGCACTAAAACCTCAAGTACATTAAGTACAATAGTAGGTTGGCCTAATGCATTAGGGTGTAAACCATCGCCTTGCATCCAATCTGTAGTCAGTGCAACACCTTCCAATAAAAACGGCAATACAGGCAAATTATATTCGTTAGCCAATATTTCATACTGCCCAGAAAACGCATTATTGTAGTCATCCCCCAAATTTGGTGGCAATTGAATACCCAATATCACGACTTGCACATTTTGCGCTAATGCCTGTTCGATCATTTTTTTTAACTCCAAAGTGATCGATTTGACTGGATAACCACGTAAACCATCATTAGCACCGAGTTCTAACAAAAGAATGTCGGGTTGATGGATCTTTAACATTAATGGTAAACGCCTAGCGCCGCCTTTTGCGGTTTCACCCGATATACTTGCATTAATAAGCGTGACTTCTGGATGGCTTTGTTTGAGCGCAATTCTGCTAAGCTCTACCCACCCTTGGTTGAGCTCTATGCCGTAACCGGCACTTAAGGAGTCTCCCATTACTAATATTTTTTTCCCGTCGGTGTTTTGAGCCTGTGAATAAAGGGCTGTTAATAAACTGATCAATAATAGGTAAGTGACTTTCATGAGTATTGTTATCTCTTGTAAAAATGTAAAACAAATTGTGCCATCTTCTGAAGGAGATTTGACCATCCTAAAAGACACTTTTTTAGAAGTTAATGAAGGTGAAAGTATAGCGATTATTGGGCAGTCTGGCTCGGGTAAATCGACACTTTTGGGTTTATTGGCCGGTTTAGATCAATCAAGTTCAGGTGATATTCAGATTTATGGCAAGAATATTTCCAAAATGGACGAAGAAGGTCGAGCGTTAATTAGAAAAAACTACATCAGTTTTATTTTCCAAAATTTTCAATTATTACCTAGTCTAACCGCACTTGAAAACGTTGTTTTGCCTTTGCAATTAAAACAAGTAAAAAATGCAAAAGGGCGTGCATTAGAGTTATTAGAAAAAGTGGGATTGTCGCATCGTATTACACATACTCCCAAGCAACTTTCTGGTGGTGAACAACAACGGGTAGCTATTGCCCGTGCTTTTGCCTGTCAAACTCCTATATTATTTGCCGATGAACCAACCGGTAACTTAGACAGCAAAACAGGTGAAAAGGTGGCGGATTTATTATTTGAATTAAAAGAACAATATAATCTAACATTGGTGTTAGTGACCCATGATCATAAATTAGCAAAACGTTGTGATAAACAATTTAGAATGGAGGCGGGTATATTGTCGCAAGTGGATTTAAATGAGAAGGAAACCCAGGCATGATTGTTCGTTTAGCGCTTAATTTATTATTTAAATATTTTAAAAACGGTCAGTTAAATGTTTTGATATTGGCCATGATTGTGGCAGTGGCAAGTGTCAGTGCCATTGGTATTTTCTCAGAACGTTTTACGAAATCGATGAGTAAACAGTCGAATCAATTGTTGGCTGCTGATAGATTAGTGTCGGGTAGTAAACCCATTGATAAAAACTGGAAAACGATCGCTAATAACATTGATAAAGATTTTGAATTTTCTAATATTATTGAGTTTAACTCAATGGTGCAAAATGAAGACTCTACATTACGTCAATTATCCAATGTTAAAGCAGTGGATGATAGCTATCCACTTCGTGGTCAAATTGGTGTGTCGGATATTGCATTCACAGATGGAAAGTTAGTTAATAATGGCCCAAAACTAGGTGAAGTATGGTTGTCGTCAAGAGTGATGGCTAGCTTAAACGTAAACTTAGGCGATCAAATAAAAATTGGTGTCTCGTATTTTACTTTTACAAAAATTGTGACATCTACTCCTGATGATAATTTATCTATATTCACAGGCGGAAATACATTAATTAATTTAAACGACGTAGAAAAAACACAAACTCTAAAACCAGGGTCACGTGCGCGTTATAAATGGTTAATTAACGGTGACGATAAAACATTAAAAGAATTAGAAATCGCATTAGAAGAAAAGTTAAGCGAGCATTATAGATGGCGTGCAATAGAAGTGAATACAAACGGCGAAAATGCAAGCGAATCAGTCAGCGAAACATTAAAACAAGCTACCGATTTTTTTATGTTAATGGGTGCGTTAGTAGTTGCATTAGCCGCCATTGCTATAGCAATGGCAAGTAATCGTTTTGCCAAACAACAAGTTCAAAGTGTGGCATTATTTAAAACCCTGGGTTTAACCCCTAATCAAATAAGTACCTTATATCTAATCCAATTGGCACTTATTGCGCTTGTAACAATCAGTCTGGCGTTAGTAATAGGGTTTGTAAGCCATCAAATATTTGTGACAATATTGGTTGATATCCTACCCAATAATCTACCTAATGCGGGTTTATTACCTTATCTTAAAGGTGCGGCAACGGGTTTGATCTGTTTGTTTGCATTTGCGTTTCCTGCTATTTATAAGCTTAAAAATATCTCACCATTACAAATATTACGCGACATTCAAGTATTAGATACCTCGTTGTATATTCGTGGATTAATATCCATTAGTGCAGTGGTTTGTTTACTTTGGATTTTTACGCAAAACTTATTATTAAGCGCTGGTTTTTTAGTTGTATTTATTGTGACGGCTATTGTTTTGTTTCTGATTATTATTGTGGCCATTTGGGGGGTACAGAAAATAAGCCATAAATTACCTCATACAATCTCCTTAGGGTTAACCCAATTAGTGCAACAAAAAATGGCGAACTCATTACAGATTATGATGTTTTCATTAGTATTAACGTTATTGTGTACATCCGGATTAATTCGTTCGTCATTGATTCAAGATTGGCAGGCGGCGTTACCTGTGGACGCCGACAACTATTTTGTATACAACATGTTTGAAGACGAAAAAGACGGATTAATTAAGTGGCAACAAAAGAACGAAATTAAAAGCAATGAAATGTTTCCGATAATACTTGGTCGTTTAGTACAACTGAATGATCAAAAAATAGAAGACATCGAAGCCTTAAAAAATAAAGGTGAATATTCACGCGAATTAAATTTAAGTTGGTCGATGCACTTTGCAGACACCAATAAAATTGTTGCCGGCGAAGCCTTTAACCCTAATGAAATTAACCAGTTGTTGGTATCTATTGAAAAGGAATGGGCTGACGGTGCGGGTATTAAGGTGGGTGATAACATGAACTTTTTAATCTCCGGTGTTGAGATGCAAGCCAAAGTGAGCAGCCTTCGAGAAGTGGATTGGCAGTCAATGAAACCTAACTTCTATGCGTTATTTAATCAACCGATTTTTGATGGTATAGGCGCAGTGTATTTAACCTCATTTTTTATCGAACAAGATAAAAAAATAGAGTTGGTTGAGTTAATGCAAAAGTATCCAACGTTTGCGTTAATAGAATTAGACGCCACTATCAAACAGATTCAAAACATCATCGGGCAAGTCAGTTTAGCCATTGAATTTATTTTATTATTAGTCTTAATCGCAGGGTTTTTAGTATTGCTTGCTGCGGTACAGTCGTCACTTGATATTCGTATTCATCAAGCCACTATTATGCGAGCGTTTGGAGCCTCTAAAAAAACAATATTAGGCAGTTTGTGGGTTGAATTTTTAAGTCTTGGCTTGCTGTCGGGTATTTTAGCAATCGTAGGCAGTGAGGCATTAATTAATATTTTGCAGTATTTCTTATTTAATCAAGCAAGTGGTTTACATATTCCATTATGGTTTGTATCCCCTATATTAGGGGCCATAGTGATTGCGTGTTTGGGCTATTTATTTACGCGTAAAGTTGTGAATACAAGTGTGTTGTCTGTATTAAGATCTTTATAAAATAGTATTTTATCAAGTCAGGGGAATTAAATTTCTCTGACTTGATAAATTTAAGCTTTATTTACACTTAAACCTTAAAACAGTCTTTAGCTTTTCTTCTTCTACTTTTCTAAAATCCGATAAATAAATTTCACGATGATTTTTACTTAAACGAGTTAAACCTTGCTCTTTTGCAAATTCTTGCATTATATTAAATGTATTCACTTCATTCTCAAATTTACCCACATGTAACATTTGAATGCATTTTCCTTCGTTAATAGTTTCAAATTTTAATTGATCTAACATAGGTGAGGGTTTTTTATTTTTAACAATGTCTAACATTTCGTTATAAAAATCATCACTAATAAAGTTGGGTTGTCTTAACATGATTTTATACACTAAATCGTTTTTGTTAATCTCACCTGTAAAGTGTTTTTTGGCTTCGTTATTTAAATCCCAAACCCCTTCTATTGGGTAGGCAGAAAAGTCACAATAAACCTTCCTTAGGTGGATTAGCGAGCTTTTTTAATGTCATTTTAATTGTGTAGGCTACGGAATATAACACACTGATACAATCATTAAACATCGAATCTTCGGGGCTGCCATTGCCTTTTATTGTGATGAACTTAAATTCAGGTACATCAATCATTACAGGTTTTGTTTTGGCTAGGTAGATTGATTTTTCCTTCTTACGCCATTCGTGTTTGATCATATTATGAGGCTTCTTGGTTATGGGTGGATTGGAATTTGGTTTGATTATATATTGTTACAAAAACATTTATAATACACGGCTGTAATA
>JALJPK010000088.1:0-9879 GCA_022968985.1 Pseudomonadales bacterium
AAATACATTAAGTTCCGCTGTGATCTCAGCGGTTAATTGCCTTACTTTAATTGTTTCTTGTCGTGCTGATACAATATTGTCAGCGGTTAAGTTAAGTGCTTCATATTCATTTAATATACTTTGAATGTTTTCTAAATTTTGTGGGTTATCGCTGATTTTTGATTTTAGTGATTGAATATCGACTAAAATTTGCTCCGAAATTGATAATCGTAACGTATTGTATTTTTGTAATGTTGCTGCATCAGTCGCCGCTGCAATGGAGCGAATTTGAATTTCAAGTAAAAGAAAACTTCTAGCTAAAGATTGAGAATCATTGGCGAAAGGGGTGGTTACATTAGCCAGTTGCTTAAATTGAGTTTCAACTTTTTGACTGTTGAACATCGACAATCCTGTAATCACCATTAATAGTGATGTCACAATTGTAAAACCCATTGCAATCCTTGCAATAATACCGAATCTAAACGTTTTTTCTTTCTTTTTAGTGATGATCGATCTCGTTGTTTTTTTCATAGATTACTCACAAGTGATACATTGAGTGTAGATAAGCATTGACGAGCTGCAAATTAATTTCATATATTTAGATCTGTCAAAGGAGGCAACTAACCAATGCAAGATGTAAAAGATTTAGAACTAATATTAAGAACCCAGATTCCCATCATTTTTATCGACACTTTCGAAGAGAAACGTGCGTTACAGTTAATGACCCAAATGGCTATCAAACACTATAAAGCGTTGTATACATGGACACCCACGGACGGGCTGGTACAAGGTGCTAGTGAACTACCAGTAAAAACACCTGAGTATTTGGAGCCAGAAGAGGTGCTTAATCACATTCGATTTATAAGTGACTCCAGTATGTTTGCACTGTGTGATATGCAGTATTTTTTTAATGAACCCAAAAATATTCGTTATTTAAAAGATATGGCGTTAAGTTACGAGCGCACTCAATCAACTGTGATTATCATCGGTCATAACGTCGAGGCTCCAGATGCCTTAAAGCGTTACAGCGCCAACTTTAAATTGTCATTACCTGATGAGTCAGGGTTAAAGTCTATTGTGCTGGAAGAAGCTGACAAGTGGATGCAACGCAATAATGGGCGTCGAGTTAAAACGGATCAAGACACATTGGGTAAGTTTGTAAGAAATCTAAAAGGTTTAACCCAAGTGGATGCGCGCAGAGTAATTGTGAATGCTATTGATGATGGCATGATCAACGACGACGATATGCCAAATGCGACTCAAGCCAAATTTGAGATGTTAAACCTAGACGGTATTATGAATTTTGAACATTCTAAAATTGATATGGATCAAATTGGTGGATTAACCAATCTTAAAAAATGGGTGAATCAACGCCGTGCGTATTTCTTAGAACCAAGCGAAGACAGAGTAGATGTACCTAAAGGTTTATTGTTATTAGGTGTGCAAGGTGGTGGTAAATCATTAGCAGCCAAAGCAGTAGCACATTGTTTGGGAGTGCCATTGTTACGTTTAGATATGGGGGCTATTTTTAATAAATACCAAGGTGAAACTGAACGTAATATTCGTGACACGTTGAGTTTGGCCGATCAATCCTCGCCATGTGTTTTGTGGTTGGATGAAATTGAAAAAGGTTTGTCGCAATCGTTCCATGAAGACGCCACGGCCAAACGTGTATTGGCCACATTATTAACCTGGATGGCAGAACGTACCAGCCAAGTATTTATGGTGGCCACCAGTAACGATATCTCAAAATTACCTCCAGAATTGATGCGAAAAGGGCGTTTTGATGAAATCTTTTTTGTTGATTTACCGCAAACAGAAGCACGTGCGCAAATTATTGATATCCATTTGAAAAAACGTGGATTCAAACCAGAAGACTTTGATAGTCGATATATTGCAGATAACAGTGATGGCTTTAGTGGTGCTGAATTAGAGCAAGCGATTGTGAGTGCCATTTATCATGCGAAGAGTTTGGACTCTATGCTAAAAACTGAACATATCGTGCATTCGATTGTATCCACAATGCCACTAAGTGTGACAATGCAGGAACAGATGCAGGAATTAAGGCAGTGGGCTAAAGAGCGGGCAGTTTTGGCTTGATGATGATTTTAAAATGAGAAAGTAATATCGCTAAAGATTTTGTTTGCAATTAAACATTGGGAGCATTTTCTTTAGGTTTAAATAAATATGAGTATAGAAATTAATGAAAAAAAGAATAGCGGTCTATCTACTGATATTTATATCGACTTTTTTATGTTATCAATATGGCAGAAGTTTATGGTACCCAGTGGCGATTAAAGTTATGGGTAAACAAACCGTAGCAGATGTAATTGAATTGCATGGCGATCAAACTAAAAAAACCTTTGCACCATTATTTGAAAAGTCGGGGGTGATGTATCCTCCAAATAAATTAGCGCTAATAGCGTTTAAAGACAGCAAAATATTGGAGGTTTGGGCTGCAAATGATGGTGGTGAATATTCATTAATAACGCAATATCCTATCCAAGCTGCCAGTGGTGTTCTTGGGCCAAAACTTAAAGAGGGTGATCGCCAAGTGCCAGAGGGGCTCTATACAATAAGCGGATTTAATCCAAATAGTTCGTACCATTTATCAATGAAAATTAATTATCCTAATGAATTTGATTTAAAGCATGCAAAAAAAGAGGGACGGGATCAACCCGGTTCAAATATATTTATACATGGTCGGAGCGCTTCAATTGGTTGTTTAGCTATGGGCGATTCTGTCATTGAACAATTGTTCACTTTGGTTCATAAAACTCAAGCGCGTAATACTATCGTATTGATTTCGCCAACCGACCCGTCAAAACATGATCTTATAGTTCCAAATAATGCCCCTGTTTGGGTCGGTGAGTTATATGAAAAAATATATGATCAATATCGTTTAATCAATAAATTATAAATACTTTATTCCTTTTATTCCTTTTATTCCTTTTATTCCTTTTATTCCTTTTATAACTTCAAAGCATACCCCTTATAAAACTCTTTCATTGGACTGTATTATTCAACTCACCCATTATCTAATCTTCATTAAGAGGGTTTAGATCATGGGTGTCTGGGTTGTTTTTACCATTATGGCCGTTGTTATGCAGTCTGTTCGCTCTGCTGCTCAAAAAAACTTATCCACTCATTTGTCTGCGTTAAGTGTCACTTACGTGCGTTATATGTATGGTTTACCGATTGGTTTGATTTATATTGTTGTCTTATTTTTTGTATTCGATATTCAAATGGATCAAATTATATTGGCCATCAAACAATTTAAATTCTGGTTGTTTGTTTTAATTGCATCGGTCGCTCAAATTTTAGCCACGGCATTTGTGGTGCGTTTATTCTCGTATCGTAACTTTTCGGTGGCGATCGCTTTTTCTAAAACTGAAGCGATGTTTGCAGGTTTATTTGCAGCAGTTTTCTTTCAGGATTTTTTGTCGCAGTTAGGTTGGGTTGCAGTGTGCTTGGGCTTGATGGGTATTGTGATGTTAAGTAAAATTAATTTCAAAGAGTTAAGTTCGATGCCCAAACAAGCATTATTTTATGGGTTGGGTTCGGGCTTGTTGTTTGCGTTCACCAGTTTAAGTTTACGTGAAGCCAGTTTGATTTTGAATTTGCCATTATTGTTAAGTGCGTCGATGACCTTGTTATTTATGTTGATTTTACAATCGATTATTTGTTTTGTGATCATCAAAAAAACACAAAAAGAGCAGTTAATAAAAATAAAATCTCACAGAAAAGTTGTTTGGTTTATAGGAGTTACCAGTGCGTTAGGTTCAATTGGATGGTTCAGTGCAATGAGTTTACTGCAAGTAGCCATCGTAAAAACATTAGGCCAGTTAGAAGTGGTGTTTATGTTGTTATTGTCGTTATTTTATTTCAAAGAGAAAATCAGCTTACAAGAATTTAGTGGCATAGTTTTGATTTCTTTGAGTGTGGTATTTGTGTTTATTTAATGTCCGTTAATGTTTATTCGACGCTTGTTTTTTGTTTATCAAATTGATTACATACAAAGGTATTAATAACTAAATATTGAGCCTCGTTTTTTGTGAAGCTTTGAATTGTGGGGCTTTATTTGCACTGAATTGTAGTATTAATTATTTATCCAGCCACCAAGCACGTAACCATAAACTTGGGTATCCGCTGATACCTGTTGTATAACCCAGTATTTTTTTGTTTTTAATGAATATAATAGTGGGTGTCACTTTTACACCCCACTGTTTAGAAATGGCTTGATTATCATCATTGATGATTGGAATGTGAACATTGTTTTTTGCTTCAAATTTTTGAAAATAAGTCGGCATATTTTTGTTGTTGCCAGAGGCCATCGCAATTGAAATTACAGGGTAGGACTTGGCTAATTGTTTTATTGATGGTGAGGTCATTTTACAAGGCCCACACCAAGTCGCCCAAAAATAGACAATGGTTAATTGCTCAGATGAAATGTCGGATAAATTGATTGATTGGTTTAATGTATCAAAATAAATCCCCTCAGGGATATTACCGACGGGTAAACTTTTACCCCGCCAAAAATCGATAACAGTACTGATGATCAAAAAAGAGACAATAACTGCGATTGTTTGGATTGTCATTTTTCTTATATTTGCTGCTTTGATGTTCATGATGTTTATTCTTTTGTTAGTTAAATCGGATAATACAAATAGTCAGTAATATCATCGGATAAAATAAGTGATTTACACCAGGGTGTACATAACCCTTTACATAGCCTTTTAGATACCAAATAACACCAATCATTACATTAATGACCCATTAATCGTTTTAAGTTTTACTCAAATACGTAACTTCGTTTGTTTTTTTGTAATTTATTGCGAAACTGTGCTTAAAACAACTCTAAACATGCTACTTATGCCTTAAAAAATGGCTTTGGGCCTTTAACTGACCAGCAAAATTTCAAATTTCATGTAGTATAAACTTATCTTCTTTTATATTGGTTTTGCCATGCGCACTTACTTTAATTACCTATTGTTGTTTGGTTTGTATGGTGTATTAGTTTCCTGCCAAGATGATCAGATCACTTTTGAGGACCCTGATGTAATTCAACTTGAGTCGCGTAGTTGTTCAACAACAGAAGATTATTTCAGCCAAAATATTTTAGCCACAGTAGCGCAGTGTTCTGCATGTCATTTTGATCACGATGGCAGTAATGAATTAAAAATAGTAAATGGCGAACAATACAATAATTACTTAAATATGCGTCAATATATAGAAGCTGGGTTTGAGCAAACATTATTAGATAAACCCACTGGTGATAATAATGTATTACATCAAGGAGGGGTTCGTTTTAATAATCAAAGTAGTGAGTACACCACGTTAAAAACATTTATAGATTTAGTGCAAACAGGTACAAATGAAGAGGCGGCCTGTGCGGATATAAATGAAGTGGTTTCGGTGGTTGTTAATGTTGAATCGCTGCGTCAAACCCTACGTAAAAGTAGTTTGTTATTTGCAGGACGACTACCTTCTGCTGCTGAATATATTGATGTAAAAAATTCATCAACATTAAGGAAAGTGTTAAAAGACGATATCATGCAAGGGCCATTTTTTGATGATTTTTTAATGGAATCGGCAAACGATCAATTATTAACTAATAAGTTTTCAGGGCGTACTTCGGTTAATGCTGCTTATTATCCACTTCGAGATGTTTTGTATAACCCAACTTTGGGTGGGGATGACGAATCGAATACTCGAAATTTAATAGATGACTCTATTGTACAAATGCCACTGCGTTTAATTACCTATGTAGTCAACAATGATTTACCTTATTCAGAAGTATTAACCGCTGACTATATTATGCTTAATGGTTATTCGGGACCTAGTTTTATGGGGGATGATTTTACGGGTGAAAAACGCGTATTTGATAATTGGCAAAAAGGTCAAATCACAAAATATAAATACATCATGGATGAATACGCAGACAGTGATTTTATATTGTCTGATGAGGTAATTGTTAAAAATCTTGATGGTACAAAAAGACTGCCCCAAGCAGGTATTTTAACTTCGCCGATGTTTTTGTACCGTTATAATTCAACCGATACAGGCCGCAACCGAGCTAGGGCAAATCTAACGTTATAACTGTTTTTAGTTGTAGATTTAGTGGCCAGTATTACTCGAGCACAAGACCCTGACGAGCTGACAAATTTCACTAACCCTGGTGATATTAATTCGAGTTGTTATGGTTGTCATAAAATAATGGACCCTATTGCTGGGGCATTTCAAAGTTATGGTGATTTTGGTGAATACCTGCATAAAGAAGCAGGCACAACCACGTTATCAAATGTTTATATTCGTGATGGTAAACGTTGGAATAATCAAGACAATCCGCTTCGATTTCACCCAGGTGATACTTGGTATCGTGATAATTTAATTCCGCCGGGTTTTAATGACAAACATATGAATACTTCACAAGATTATTGGTATAAAACATTACAGAGAAAAGAGAATTATGTGGATGCCACTCAGTGGTTAGCCAATGAAATTGTAAATGACGAACAGTTCTTAAGTGGTACGGTTAAATTTTGGTATCCCGCTATTTTTGGAAGTGACCCAATTTCGGTACCAGTTAATACTAACGATCCTGATTTTGATCAGCGTTCACAAATTTATTTGTATCAACAAACATTAATCAATAAATTAGCGCAAAATTTCAAATTTAGAAAAATGAACCTAAAAGATTTATTAGTTGATATGGTTTTGACTGACCAATACCGTGCATTAGATCGACTTGATATTAATACCAATATTGAATTAGTAGCTGGCCAAGGCGTATTACTCACACCAGAGCAATTAGATCGTAAAATTTATGCAATTACTTTGCATCACTGGAATAATATGTCTAATCCAGATAGTAATCATAAATTATTAAACGATTTTTATTATTATTATGGGGGGATTGATTCCGATGAAATTGATAAACGCACAAGGGATATCACAAGTTTAATGTCTTTAGTGATTCAACGAATGAATGCCGAATTTAGCTGTAGAATGGTAATGGATGAATTTGTATTACCGCGTGGTGATAGGCGTTTATTTACAGTTGTTGATGATTTGTCATCCGTACCCGCTTTGGCTCCAGATACTGCAGAAGGTGTTTATAAAATAGATTTAGATAATATACGCCACCAAATTGCTAAATTACATTTTGATATTTTAGGTGAGCAACTCGATGATCAAGACCCTGAAGTGAGTTTTACATTAGATTTGTTTACACAAGTTTGGACAAAACGTATTAATGATGACAATTTCAGTGATGTGCCTAGTCAAAATAGTGAAGATATGATGTACAACGAATACTGTAATACAGGAGGGGTTGATTGGGATCGAAATGTTTGGCCGTATAAAAATCCTGAGCAAACCTTAAAAGCATGGCAGGCAGTGGTGATCTATTTAATGTCTGACTTTAAATTTATTTATCGATAGGAGCCGGGTAATGCAACGTAGAAATTTTTTAAAATCGTTTAGTGCAGCCGGCTTAGTAGCTGGAACATCCATAACACAAAAAGCGCTGGCTGCGGCCGACTACGAAGGGCCCATTTTTATCACATTACAAGCACGAGGTGGTTGGGATGTGACCAGTTTGTGTGATCCTAAAACCTCTTATGTGTTAACAAATCGAGATGGCACAACTGAAAATATTCTGGTGAATCGTTGGAGTGAAACCTTAGAAATAGGTGAAGTAACAGGCAGTGAAATTAAATACGCGCCGTTTGCGCAAAATGAAAAACTGTTTACCAATCATGCTGAAAAAATGATGATTTTAAATGGTATTGATATGCAAACTAATTCACATCAAGCGGGCACCATTAATACTTGGAGTGGACGTTTTAGTGAAGGTCTACCTACTTTTACAGCATTAGTTGCTCAGGCTTATGGTCAAGGTTTACCTATGGCGTTTGTGTCTAATGGTGGATATGCCGCAACCAGTGGCATTATTAGTCCGACATTGTTGGCCGGTAATAGTCGACGATTACGTGATTTGGTTACACCTAATAAAGTGAATAGTAATAGTTTATCGGACACACGAAATTTTATTGCGCAAAGTAATTTGAGTATTATTAATCAATTTAAACAAGATCGCCTGGATCGATTATTAGCTAGAAATGGTTTGCCATTTACGCAAAAAGTGTTAAATCAATTTTCAAGCGCACAATCAGATCAAAATGATTTACAGTATTTACAAGATGAAATTTTGCATGGTCGTGATGAAAATGGAGATGATATTGTAGGCGAAGTGACAGCCGGTAATTACAACGCAACACTTAGTTATAATAATCAATTTTTAGATCAAATTGAATTAACCCTAGCAGCAGGTGCTGCAAATTTAATGGTGGCCGCAGATTTAACAACCGGTGGTTTTGATACTCATGGTAATCATGATAATTCACAAGCCAATGCACTTAGAACATTAACCGATGGAGTTGATTTTTTATGGAAAAAAGCAGAAGCATTGGGGATCGACAATAGAATTCGCTTAGTTATTAGCTCGGAGTTTTCAAGAACACCAAAATATAATGATAGTAATGGTAAAGATCACTGGCCAGTGAATTCTATGATATTTATGCAAAAGCCAGGTGCAGTGGCAACAACGGGTCGTGAAATTAAGTATGGAAAAGTGTTTGGTGCCTCTTCAGATGGGCATCGCGCGTTACAGTTAAATCCAACAGACTTATCCGCAATACAGTTTGGTTCTGAGGATGAAAACGATCCTAAACCAACACTTCAGCCAAAACATGTGCACCGAGTATTACGTCGTTGGGCAGGTATTGAAAATGATCCATTTAGTGAATTATTTGATTTAGACGCAGGGGATTTAAATGTGGAACAAATCATATAAAATCTCTTTTTTAAATAAATAAGAGAATTAAATAAATTAGCCAAAAGTTAAGGGCAGTCAATTTGGGTGTTGGTTTGTGTGTTATTAGCAATGCTCTGTGTTTTGTTTGTTTTTTGAGTCTTCGCTAACTTTTTTTGTTTACAAGGATTCGATTTTTTCTGTTTGTTCATTTCTAAAAAAACACTGCTTTTTATTTCCACTGAATCAGATGCCCTTTTGATTTGTATATTATCCAATATGGGTGAAACTATTGATGGTGAGTCCATAGTTGCTGATTCCAGCATTGGCTCAGCAGAAAATAGATCGCTGTCATCCAAATGACGAAGAAATTGTTGAGGGCTCTCAGTGCTTTGTTCAATAATTAAATCGGATTGAATAGGTGAATTGAGCATAGGGATAACGACCACCAACGCTAACCCAAAAGCTGAAATACTCGAATAAAAAGAGAATGTCTTCCAGAACGGAGCTGCTTTTCTAGCACTAAATTTTGATGATTTAGGGGCTTTAAACTGCTGTTTGCGTGTTTTATATAAATCGTCTAGTTTATTGTGATCATCTGAATTATTCATATAGTACTCCGCAACTGCTGGGTCAAAATCTGTTTGGCACTTTTAATTCTGCTTTTGATTGTATCAACTGAACTGGTTGTAATCTCACTGATTTCTAAAATACTGAAACCTTCTTGTTGTAAAATAAACGCCTCTTGTTTGTTGAATTTTAATGTCATTAAGGCTTGATCAAACTGTGTTTTAATTTGCTCTTGATAAATACTTTCATCATGGGTTAATTCGTTTGATTTAATATGTAACATGTCAAATTCATCATTAGCATTACTCGAAAAAAAAGACTGTTTGCGTTGCCAGTCAATTAAACGTTTACGTGCAATACCAAATAAATACGTTTTTGCACTGGCAGTTGCTTGGTATTCACTTTTGCTATTTATTAAAGACAACCAAATATTCTGCATAATATCATCCACATTACTTGTAGCGGTTAAACTACAGAGGTAATGGTAGATATCATTACAAAAACGTTCAGAAATC
>JALJPK010000088.1:9889-19752 GCA_022968985.1 Pseudomonadales bacterium
AAGATAACCGATTGTTTTGTTTGACTATAAAGTTGCAGCAAATGTTGGCTGTCTTTATTTTTAAGCTTAAGCTTGTGTAACCAAAATGACATAGAGTACCAAAAGAAAAAAGTGTAACCAAAAGGGCAAAAAAACAGATTCTAAATGCTTGTGAGTTAATGAGTTAAACTTCTCGCATTATGAATCATGTTTCTTAGTTCCGCTACCTCTTGATTAGAATTTTTAATTTGGTCTAACCAATCTAATATTTGTTGATAGTCGTTTTGTGTAGCAAGTTCATTTCGTAAGGTTTCTGCAAATTGCATGGCCGATGTAGCCAGTACTAAGTTATCAGCAGGGTTTGTGATTGTTTTGTTTAAAATGGCTAGGCTGATTTTTTCACTGGATTGATCAAGTTGTTTTTTATAACGCACTTTAAAAAATGCAATTTCAGCTTCTGGGTTTTGTTTTAATACAACGGAATTTTTTTGTTGTTGATAACGCAGTGGGTCCACATTTTGTTTGTCGCCGACTAATGTCACTTCGTAAATAGCAGTTACGTTATGCCCAGCGCCCATTTCAGCAGCATCAATTTTGTCATTATTAAAATCTTCACGATTTAGGCGGCGATTGTTATAACCGATTAAGCGATACTCAGAGACATACTGGGGATTAAACTCAATCTGCACTTTTACATCCGCAGCCACACTTAAAGCCATACTCGGTAATTGTTTAGAGAATACTTTTCGAGCTTGGTTATAGTCATTAATAAAATAAGCGTTGCCTTCACCTGCGTTACTTATTTCTTCCATAATCGAATCGTTATAACCTGAGTGTCCAAATCCAATGGCTGATAAATACACTTTGTCATTTGCTTTTTTACTTACAAATTGTTTTAACGAGTCAGTTCCTGTTAAACCCACATTAAAATCACCATCTGTTGCTAATACTACACGGTTTACTCCATTAGGGATGTGAAACTTTTGCGCTAACTCATAAGCTTGTTGTATCCCTGCGCTACCGTGAGTGGAGCCTCCAGAGTTTAACGAGCGGATGATATTGCGTAATTTAGATTTTTGATCACCAGAGATACCCTGTGCTAAAACTGCGGCTCTGCCTGCGTAAGTGACAATTGAAATACGATCGTCTTCGTCTAATTGGTCAATTAAAATATCCATGCCTTTTATTAATAATGGTAATTTGTCTTGGCTGCTCATCGAACCTGATACATCAATTAATAATACTAAATTCATCGGTGGTAATTCATCGGCATCGACAGCAAAAGCTTGCAGGCCTACTTGTAATAAATGTGTATCTTGTTTAAACGGATGTCGCATTAAATGTGCATTAAGTGTAATTGGGTTATTAATTGATGATGGGTTGGGATAAGCGTAATCAAAATAATTAATCACTTCTTCGCTGCGCACTAACTCTTTTGGTGGTAACTTGCCTAAATCTAAATACTGTTTAATTTGTGAAAAACTGGCAGTATCCACATCCACCGAAAAAGTGCTAACGGGTTCGTCTTTGGTTAATTTTAAGTTTTGTTCAGGGTTTTGAGCAATGTTGATATTAACTTGATCAGTAATTATAGGCTCAGGAATATAAGGTTTTACAGAGTGTCTTTTTGCAACAATAGCGATTGAAGAATGTTGTACGCTTGAAGATTGTACGGAAGAAAGTGAACTTTCTCTGGATCTGATTTTTTCAACAGGAGCAATTTGCTCCATACTCATCATATCCATTTCTGTTTGTTGTTCTACAATAGTGCCAGCTAGAGCACCAGGCGAGTGTAAACTAGCCGTTTTATTTGACTTAACCTCTTGGGATTGATCGGCTGCACAGTTTGTTAATAAAACACCTGCACTTAGAATACTAAGAGCTAAAATAGTAAGTTGAAAAGGCTTTTTCATGATTATTCCTCGATTATTAATGATCTTCAATGTATTAATCGCAGGAGGAATTAAAAAGGGTGAAAATTAAATTAAATAGTTTTGGATTGAGGGTGATTAAATAATGACTAAATGGATTATGGCGATCGATCAAGGTACGTCGAGCACACGCTGGGTATTGTTAGATGAAACCGCAAAATCTGTATGTTCGAGTCAAAAGCAGTTTGAGCAAATTTATCCGCACCCAGGTTGGGTGGAACATAATCCAGAAGAAATTTGGCAGTCGGTTTTAGATACCTGTCGAGAAGTAATGGCAAAAGCGGATGTCCAGGCACAGTCCATTATAGGTATAGGTATTACCAATCAACGAGAAACCACGTTAATTTGGAATAGGCAAACAGGTGAGGTGGTTTATAATGCCATTGTTTGGCAGGACAGACGAACAGCAAAACAATGTAATAAAATTAAAGAAAGCGCTTTTGCGGATGTTATTTGGAAAAAAACAGGGTTGATTGTTGACCCTTATTTTAGTGCCAGCAAAATACGTTGGATATTAGATCAAGATGAATCATTTCAACAACAAGCGCAAAATGGTGAGTTATGTTTTGGTACAGTAGATTGTTATTTATTATTTAAATTAAGTGACGGGAAGTCATTTAAAACCGATATCACAAATGCCTCTAGAACTATGTTGTTTAACATTAAAACAAAACAATGGGATGATGAAATACTTAAATATTTTAATATTCCAAAAATAATGTTACCACAAGTTTGTGATAACGGATTTGATTTTGGTGAAACAAAATTATTAGGTAATACAACGGATGATACAGCAATAAAAATAATGGCGATGGCAGGTGATCAACACGCCGCGATGATTGGGCAAGCTTGTTTTAAAAAAGGGCAGGTCAAAAGTACCTATGGAACAGGGTGTTTTATGATGAGTCAGTTAGGGCGTGATATGTGTTTGTCTAATAATCAATTACTGACAACCATTGCCTTTCAATTTAACGGTGATACTCATTATGCTTTAGAAGGCAGTATATTTATGGCGGGCGCAACAATTGCTTGGCTCAAAGATAATCTACAAATTATTGAAGATGTGTCGCAGACAGAACAACATGCGATTAATATAGGGGAAGATAATCCAGTGATTTTGATTCCTGCTTTTGTAGGATTAGGTGCACCATTTTGGAAAGCCGATGCCACAGCAAGTATTGTGGGTATGACAAGAGACAGTCATAAGTCACATATTATTACCGCGGCATTACAGGCTTGTGTCTATCAAAGTTATGATTTATTAAATGCAATACAGCAAGACAGTAAACAGATAATTAACGATATTAAAGTAGATGGCGCGATGGTAAAAAATAATTGGTTAATGCAGTTTTTGACAAACATTACAAATACTAATGTTAACGTGCCAGAGAATATTGAAACCACCGCACAGGGTATTGCTTATGCGGTGATGTTACAAACTGGTTTGTTTAATTCGTTAGATGATATTGAAAAAAACTGGAAACAATCACATCAATTTAAAAATAAAATGCCCGAGGTTTTAAGGTCTAAGTTATTAACTAGATGGAAAAACGCATTAGATAAAATCTTGTAATTGATCCGATTCTAAAATTATCTGATTAGTATTATTTATTGCTTGGGTGCTGTAAGCGCATAATACTTTTGCGACTTGTTGTGTTTTAATTGATCGGTATTTTTTGGGAATGATTGGATTTAAAACCTTGGTTAATTGAATACTGATCCATTCACCTAAACGAAATTCAGGGCGTGATTGTCCTGATAATAAACTGGGTCGAACAATCGTTAATTTCTCAAAATTCAAATCAGTTAATTCTTTTTCAACTAATGCTTTGGTGTAAATGTACAATTGCTTTGAATGGATGTTAGCGCCAATTGATGAATTGTACGCAAAACTTTTTACGTTAACTTGTTTGCATATACTGGCTATTTTAATTACTAAACCATGATCGATCTGTTTGAAGTTTTCTTTGCTTCTGGCTAATTTGATTGTGCTACCTAAACAACAAATAACAGCATCAATATTTTCTAAAATGTGAGGATTAATTTTAATATCGTTTAACCAAGTATTAAAGTCAGGATTTATTAATTTTAAATGGGGTTGTAGTTTTCGTCTTGTTGGGCAAATAATTAAATCAATGTTCGATTGATTTTGTAAAATAGTTAAACAATCGTTACCCACTAAGCCAGTTGCACCTAAAATTAGAATATTCATTATACGTTGATCACTTTTTTGATGGGTAAATCCCAAGGCTCATTGGGTATAAAAGGCACACATTGAAATGAATGGGCAATACCAATAAGTTTAGGTTGTTTTATATTTGTTTTGTTTTTTGAGAATGTTGTATCGTAAAACCCGCCGCCCATACCTAAACGTAAACCTTCTTTTGTAAACGCTACTAATGGCATTAATACTAAATCTAAAATCCAATTTTGAATGGGCTTAACTTGTTTGGGCTCAAAAATTCCGTATCGATTTCGTTTGAGAGTCGTATGTTTATTTATTTTTGTGAAATGAAGTTGTCTGCTTTTATTTTTTTGAACAATAGGCACAAAAAACTGTTTGTTTTTTAATCGAATATCACTGGAAGTTAATAATAAACTTTGAGATATTTCCCCATCACTGGCTAAGTAAATAGCAATGTTTCGCGCTTGCATAAAAGTGGGATCATTTAATAATTGTTGCAGAAGTTTTTGGCTGGCGCGTTTTTGCTGTCCGATAGAAAGAGTTTGTCTTTTTTTTCGAATTAATTGGCGTATGACTTTTTTTTGTTGTTTAGCTGTTTGCATGATAACAAAACTTGATTGATAAAATTGAAATAAAAAAAAGGCCCTAATACAAAATTAGAGCCCCGGGTTACGGCTGCCGGTTAGGCCTTAAACCGGAAGGTCTAAGGGCGGGGCGAAGATTGGTGAATTAGGCTTTCCGTCAAGCGGACATGCACACAACACCGAAGTCAACGCTCCTGGGTATTACGTTATCGGCTCTAGGTCCAACGAGCTGGCCAGTAACTCAGGGTATGAAATGATTATAAGCAATAACTTTGTAAACAACTAATAGAGTTTCGTTAAATTGTGAATTTAATTGAAAATATTAAAAATTGTATAAAAAGAAACCACCTTTCGGTGGCAATTTGTACAATTTCAACTACTTATGATTCGATGTGCTTAACGATGATTCGCTGTATTAACCGTAGTTGAGTCACAGCTGATTTGTTTTGTGCTGCATTGTCTTAAACCTTTGTTTCTACACTGTTGAATTAAATCGTTTTTAGCTGATTGTTTATCTGTATTAATTTTGATTAACGTATTTTGATTGCTTCGAATTGGCATGGAGCAAGCATAAACTGTCACGTTTCGACTGTGTTGTTGAATATGATTATTATTATATGAGCGTGTAGGTCGGTCATAAGACACAATGTAACGTTCAATGAATTTATCCGCTAATACTAAAAGGTCTTCAAGGCGTTTAATTTTATTTTCTAGTTGATCGATCAGCCTTTCATTTTTACGTGAATTTAAAGTGTATTGTGTGACAGACCGATTATCGTAGGTATTTGATGTGGTATGAGCTTGAGTGATACTAGCTGCTGCGCTTAACGTAGTTATTATTGTAATTGTTGCTAATATTGATTTGATGTTCATGTTGTCTCTCCGCTGTATGGGCTCGTTTAATAACCCTAAGTCTACACAAGAATGATGAATCCAATCTGAACGATAAGATTTACTTTTTCGATTAAACGAAGGTAACACTTAATTTGCTAACTGTTACCTGTTACCCAGTAACAAGGTAACAAATAGCAGTGTAATGAGCTTGGTTTTATTGAAAAACCCTTATAAATCAATGGGTTGAGTAGTTGGCACGCAGAATGCTTATAACAAGGTGCTGAGAAACTTAATAGATGATCAATAAAACAAAAATAAGATCATACTATTTTAAGCGCCCTACGAATTAGCTGATTCCGGGCGCTTTTTCTTTATCTGGGGTTTAGATAATTCTAAATACTCAATCCTAAAGTAATATCTGCTTCCAATTCAAAATCTGTACGTACCCCAATTTGTGCTGAAACAAAAAATTTACGATCAAATACAAATTGATAGCCACCTAATACTGCATATCCAATATCACCACCTGTTAATAATGGCAAACTGACGTAAGTGCGAAAAAATGCAGATTCAAGTTGAGCTTCGTTAATATAATAACGGGCATTTACAACAACATGTGAGCCAAAACCACCTATTTTCATACCTATACCTGCTGTAAGATTAGGTTGTGTTACCACTTCGATCTCAGCATTTATCGCATTAGCCCAGACAAAAACGTCGGTACTTACTTTAAATGGATAACCAAATAGCTTTTTAGTTGGCTCTGATCCAGCAATACTCATGGATGAAATTATTGTAAATGCCATTGCAAGTAAAGTTTTATGCATTTGTTAACCCATTTGAAAAATGAAAATATTCTAACACGTTTTATCGACAATGCCGTGTCTGTACGGTACATTGGTGTTTCATTTTTTTAAATACAAACTAGGTCGATTTGATTGAGTTGTATGTCATTTTTAATAATTATTAGGATGAAGTAATGAAAACCCCTGCAGTACTTGAAACACTTATACAATATGGTTTAATCGACGAAGTATTATATTCGTTAATGAGCGGAAAAGAAGCCGATGTATTTGTTGTATCAGCCAAAGGTAAACTTCAATGCGCCAAAGTATATAAAGACGCACAAGCCAGAAGCTTTAAAACCGCGGTCACTTATCAAGAAGGGCGTAAAACCCGAAATTCTCGTCGAGCTCGAGCCATAGAAAAAGGCTCAAAATACGGCAAACAACAACAAGAAAACGATTGGCAGCAAACAGAATACGATGCATTACATAAACTTAAGCAGGCTGGTGTAAAAGTGCCTGAAGCTTATATGTTTATAGATGGTGTATTGTTGATGGAATTAATCTGTACCGATGACCAAGAAGTAGCACCACGCTTAAATGACATTGCAATGGATGCAGAACAAGCCATTGAAGACCATTATGTGATGATGGTGTATATCATGCGAATGTTATGTATTGGTTTGATTCACGGTGATTTGTCGGAGTTTAACGTATTAGCTGACGATTATGGTCCGGTAGTTATTGATTTCCCACAAGTGGTTGATGCGGCAGGTAATCAGCAAGCTCGTGTATTGTTTAATCGAGATGTAAAAAATATCACCGATTATTACGCACAATTTGCACCTGAAATTGCTCAAACACAATACGCTAACGAAATTTGGAATCACTTTGAAAATGCCAGTTTACACAAAGATTTAACTTTAACCGGTGAATTTGAAAGTGAAGAAGAAGAAGCGGATGTTGATAGTATAATGCTTGAAATCAAAGCGGCATTGGAAGAAGAAAATGAACGCTTAGAGCGAATTAGTCAGGATGACAACGAAGATTAATCTTTGACTCAATCAAACGCTGGCTTTTACATCTGAAAGCCAGTTTCAAAAATACACCATTGTGTGCGAATTAAAAAAACCGATACAATTATTTTTTTATTATATTAATAATATTAGGCATCATTATGTTTATGATTTGTTAATTTATATTTTATGTCGATTTGAATTTTAGATTCTAATTTCGCGTAGATTAACTGCTTAGGTGGTTAAACTTAGATGCTGCCTATTAGTAACGGTTCATATTTAGTGTTGTTTATTGTTTCAAAAACTCCAAAATTTACAAATCTCAACATTCTAAACCTTAAATCTTGTCTATATTAAAAGTTATGAGTTGTGTCGAAGAAGGCATGATAATTTAATATTTTGGAGAAGTATTTATGCGTCGTATCCATTTTCTAGCCGATGATATTGAACAAGTAGAGCAAGTATCAAATTTAGTGCACCAACAAGGTATTTCAGATTGGCATTTTCATGTGGCTAGTAAACAACCTGAACATTTAGATAAACGTCATATTAAGGCTGCAAATATTTTCCAGCGTACCGAGATATTACAAGGCGCAATGGTGGGTGTGGGTTTGGTATTGTGCCTATCTTTTTTTGTATTGGGTTGGTTTATAGATAATGGAATGTTTATACAGGGTGAAATAGTTCAGCCTACAGGTTATTTTTTGAGCGCAGCGGTGCTTGGTTTAATATTAGGTTGTGCAGTAGGTATTAATACTCAAAGTGCCACTATACGTCGTTATCATAATGCAATTGATGAGGGTTTATTTTTGGTAATGATTGATGTACCACAAGAAAAAGTAGGTTTTATCAGAAGTATGATCGCTAAAAGAAATAGTGCTTCTTACCAAGAAGATTTTAGGATTCATTTTATACAGGCACATTAAAGTATTTTTGAGGATAATTAATGATTTCACTAAGTAAATATCAAGTAAGGTTACATAATTTACTTGCACAAATAAGCACAAAAGGGGTTTGTTCAGATGAAGGTAAAAAACTGATAAAAGTGTTTGAAAGAGAATATGAGCGAATATTATCGGAAATTAATTTAACAGTGGTGTTGCCTCTTAAGGGTATTCCCGAACAAAAAGAAACCTATGATGAATTTAATCGTTATATGGAAGATGTAAGTAAAGTGGTTAAAATATTTTGTAGTCATTATTCATTGCAATTTGAAGACGAGATTCAATTTGCTAAAGATTATGGTCGTTTGATAGCCGCCGTTTATGGTTTATGTAGGTTATTTTGCTCAAAGGAGGCCAGATTAACAAAACTAGGAGTGCTTAAAGTTGCATAATAAAAAGCCTCTGTTAAGAGGCTTTTTTTATTTTATATGTATTTTTAATGTTGAAAAATTTGATTTATATTGTTTTTATTAATTCTATTAGCGACGTATCGAAATGATGTTGGTTATTAGATTCTATATTTTTAATAGCTAATTTAACTTCATTAAACCCTTCGTCTAGTGCATCTAAAAATTTATCGTCTACTTGTTTACTTCCATTACAAATTTGTTCAAATAACATTTCATATTGATGGCAGAGATCTCCCATAGGATCAATAGAGGCCATTCTTGAGCCTCCTTTAAGTGTATGGAAATCTCTTTGTAATTCTTTTGCGATTTTTTTGTCGGAACGACTATTTCTAAAGGCTTGAATTCTTTGAGGTAGTACTTCAAATATTTCTTCAGCTTCTTCAAAGAATATCTCCATTATCTCTTCGTCACCTTGGGCAATAAACAGTTGTTTATTATCCAATTGATTCACAATGGATTTAATAGGCTGTGAGTTAACAATAGAATGGGTTGTATTAATATCTACTTGAGAAATTAGTTCATCTAAATTGGTTAGATCCGTTTGAGATTGTTCTTCAAATAACTCACTAAATTCTTGGTTTATTTTATCAAAATCTGAACTTAATTCGTTATTAATTGATGTTTCAATGTGTTGATTATGTTCATTAAATTTAAATTGATCGGAGTTAAGAGGTGATTCTGCTGTGGGGTGTGACTGTTCTTTAATGTTAGTCGCTAGTGAGCTTGTAATATCTGAGTCAGCAGTGTTGCTACTATTTATATTTGTATCTAATGTGATTTCTTGTGGCTCAATAGAATCTAATGTTGATACTGTATCAGTGATAGTTGGTATATCTAAATGAATATCGCTGGCTGATAACGTGTCAATATTCAATTCTGCTTTAATATTTTCAGCAGCAGAGAATTGTCCGTTCTCTGATAATTCTAACCCAATAGTGTTAATTTCGGATAGATCTGAATCAAGTTTTAAATCTAACTCACCATCATTTGAGTCACCTTCAGGTAAATTATTAAAGTCAATTTCTAACTCTTCACTATTAGTTTGAGTTGAATTGCTTAACTCAAAGTCGAAATCTAACTCACCATCATTTGAGTCACCTTCAGGTAAATTATTAAAATCAATTTCTAACTCTTCACTATTAGTTTGAGTTGAATTGCTTAACTCAAAGTCGAAATCTAACTCACCATCATTTGA
>JALJPK010000089.1:0-7485 GCA_022968985.1 Pseudomonadales bacterium
TGGACAATCAAACAAATAGTTATCAATACCCATCGTTACAATATCTAATTACTAATTCGTTGAGTTAGAAAAATTGCTTGTCTTTAAATCAAGCAATCCGTATGTATTTCATCATTTTAAATAAATTATTCAAAAAAACTGAGAAGTTGAAGCATATACTTGATTAACATAATCAGAATGATTTGTTAATGTCGTTAATTCTTAATTAAGTGTGTCTTGATAATTGTTCTTGTGTTTATATTTGTTAGTTATTGATAATTGTTCTTGTCTTTAAATCAAACAATCCGTGTGTATTTCATCATTTTAAATAAATTATTCAAAAATACTGAGAAATTGAAGTAATTGCTTGATTAACATAATCAGAATGATTTGTTAATGTCGTTAATTCTTAATTAAGTGTGTCTTGCTAATTGTCATTAAGTGTGTCTTGATAATTTCTTTGATAATTTCTATTGAAAAGTTGAAGTAATTGCTTGATTAGCATAATCAGAATAATTTGTTAATGTCGTTAATTCTTAAATAAGTGTGTCTTGATAATTCAGTTAATTCTTAAATAAGTGTGTCTTGATAATTCAAGATGGTTTTTAGGTCTAAACTTTAAACAACCACACTGAACAGTCACTTTTGAAAATTAATTAAAATACGACCATTAGAGCTTCTCATAAACATTACAATTCAAAAAACCTAACATGGCAAACAAGAATAAAATTACAAGACTTTAAGAAACTTAACAGTAATTTTGCCTACTTGTTCTAAACTGAAAAGAGAGAAATTTAGAGTGAGTAGGAGAGTCATCATGGCGAACCTAAGCCGAATCTAATATACAACACAAGAATAAAATTTTACTTGATGAACAAGCTTTATTGGCTTGTATGGTTTACATTGACCTCAATCCAGTTCTCACCAAAATAGTTTCTATTTATAGAAACATCAGCGCTACACGGGACAGTCACTTTTGAAAATTAAGTGAAATCATAAAATAAGCAACTCTTAGCTTAGTGGTCTTAGCTTAGTGTTGCTGTTTGTATGTTTTATATCGATTGTTTTTATAGAGATTTTTTTTGATTTTATCGAATGGTTCAAAGTGGGGGAATCTTAGACTAATCGTTTAAGTCGTATTATCTTTATTCTAGCGACATTACCAATTGTAAATCAGTTGATATTAGGTCTGTGGCCTGTTTTTTACTGACGTATTATTTTTCAAACAGGATATTTTAAAATAGAGTGTCGTGTTTACTTTTGTTAAACTTAAAAAGTTAGGGCAGAAATAATACCGGTAACCTAAGTTTACTTGGCTTTGCTAAAGTTTCAGCAATGGTTTTTTTTGTTAACCAATTAATAACACGACAAGTGACGTTCTTTGTCAGTTGTTGTATATATAGCTGTTATGGTATTAATCAAAGGTAATTGAAATGGATAATTTACTTCAAACATTCAACGTAAACGGGGTCACACTCCACTATTCTAAAACAGGAAGCGGACAGCCGTTAATTTTTTTGCCAGGTAATGTTAGTGACTATCGAACATGGTCAAACATTTATCAGAGGTTTGCTGATGGATACGAGTGCTATGTTTTAAGCAGACGCTTTCAGCACCCTGCCAAATACATTAAGAATGGTGACAACAGCGTAGCTGCGAATACCGCAGACATTGCCGCCTTTATTAAGGACAAAAAACTTTCACCAGCCATTGTTATCGGGCATTCAAATGGCGGTTTAGTTACCCTAAATCTTGCTATTCAGTATCCTGAATTAGTACATGCTGTAATTGCTGAAGAACCCATGTTTGTGCCCGCCTTGGTTCGCAATCCCAATAATCCTTTGCAACTAATTGGGCTAATGTTAAAAAATTTCAAAGCAGGAAAAAGTTTCGTCCGCCTTGGAATGAAAGGTATTGGGCCCTCTATTAAAGCATTGGCAAAGGGTGATTCACAAACTGCACAAGAAACTTTTATTAACGGAGTTACTGATGGAAAGAAGACTCTGGCTACACTTGATGAACTTACCAAACAACAGCTTGCCGACAACATAACCAATGTAGAAACTGAAGACCCTTTTAACAATAATATAAAACTGACCGATCTTACGAAAATTAAATGTAATGTTTTATTACTCAGCGGCACTGAAAGTCCTTATGTTTTTCATTACATAAATGAAGAAGTGAAAAAACAAATCTCACAATCAGAACTGATCATTATTAGCGGAGCAGGGCACTGGATTCACATTGATCAAACCGACAAATTTGTTACGACCATATCCAACTTCCTGAAAAGAACTGCAAACTAAATAGCAACTAAATAAGCCACACAAGAATAAAATTAAAAACCCCATTGGACATATATGGACGTTCCCCTTTTGTCAAACCGAAGTAACCTTTGTACACATTTCTCTTGTACCTTTGTTAAACTTGGTTTGACTTTTGACTTTTGACTTTTGACTTTATGTCTTTGATATTATGAATGCGCAAAATGAGAGATATAAGGACATGCAACCGAGTATGAAAAAATGAAAATCACGAAAAAGTAAGTAATGAACTATCAAGACACACTGAATAACAAACATTTAAATTAAGCAATCCGTATATATTTCATCATTTTAAATAAATTATTCAAAAATACTGAGAAGTTGAGGTAAATGTTTGATTAACATAATCAGAATGATTTGTTAATGTCGTTAATTCTTAATTAAGTGTGTCTTGGAAGTAAGAAATTTATAAATCAAATTGAAATTCAATTAGGTCGGTGTGTATCACCAACTTACAAAGGTGGCAACAAGCACTCCCAATTCTATTTGAATCAATCTAAGGGTTAGTATCTACGAATCTGATCCTTAGATTCTTAGATTTATGCTCGCCTTTTTTCGAAGGTAGAGCATAGAAAATCTTTAACTGCAATCATCATCTATCCAGACACCCACTGAAGCATCCGCTGAAGTAACCATGTAATCAACTCGTAAGGGTGTGAACCCTAAGTCCTGTCTGATATAACTATCTTCACTTGAAATTTCGATGATACTGCTGGTTATCCGAACTTTAAAATAGACCCATTGATCAACTATTGTTGAGACACCTAAACCTTTTTTTGTGACTGTTTTAAACGGTTCACTGCCTTTTTTTATATGTAGATTAAGTTGAGCGCGCTCTAATGTTGTAAATTCTTTTTCCAAAGAAACAAAAGCGAAATTCTTTTCACCTGCTACAAATAATCCAGCTGCAGGAATCCAGCCTGTTGCTGAGTCTTTAAATTCTTTGAATTTGACACTCACACAATACGTTGAAGTTGCTAAATCTGTAGCGATGTCAACTGTATTGATTTTCCCAGCTGGAACAGTGAAATGATAAGTATTAACCTTGCCCGGTACCGCTTGAGCTACCTGTTCTTGGGATTGTTGTTCTTGTTCTTGTTCTTGTTCTTGTTCTTGTTCTTGAGAATGCTGAGCTTGAGCCTGAAAAACAATGATAAAACTCAATAAAATTAACAGTCGCATAGTGTATTCCTTACCGTATTAGAGAAAGAACTGAGCATATTAGAACGTGATTAATAAGTCACGTTTAAATAGTACTAGTTAAATTAAAAAAGTTTGATATAACAGTCTAATAATTTAATTATGAGTAGATAATATAATAAATAGAAAGCCTAATGCGATCGAGTCGTTCGCCGTTACCTGTAATATATCTAGCGGGTTAAAGTTCTAGTGGGCCGAGGGTCAGTCCTTTAGTTTGACATAGACACCTAGAAATATGCTTACTTAATTCAATGAGTAAGCAAACAAGCCCTTAATTTTTCGCAGAAAACTAGGTTGACACACAGAATAATTCAAAAAGTTTTTTGAGATTTGTGGCGTTATTTTTTCTTTAGCTAAATTTCTTATTGTTTTGTAAATTCTGGTTTGTATTACTCTGTGTGTCTTGTCAGTCGTATTTACCTCCCTTTGGAGCAGTCCTTATTGTGTGATGTAAGATTTTTGAGGTATTACACGATTTTTTATAAATACTAAAATTCAAAGCAAAAACTTGATTAACATAATTGAATTAATTTGTTAATGTCGTTTATTCTTAATTAAGGCTGTCTAGGTTTTGATTTTATTTAACTATAAAAAAGCGACGTTCACCATTTAGAAAGTGCGCCGCTTTTAATTAAATGTAAGGTTTATCGTTAACCCCTAAAAATAAACACCCATCTCACCCACACAACCAACACACATAAAACCTAATAATTCAGGTGTAAACTTTATGGCATACTTATGTTCGTTTCCATCAATAATAAACGTGATTTTATTTTTTGAAATTTTAGTGTCTACTAATAAATGCTCACCTAATTTTACAGTATGAGGTAATAGCATTTTTTGTTTTTGTTCACCGTAGATGTCGAATCTGACAAAAAATTCAACCACTTCATCTTCATCATTGTAACGGCTACGGATTTCAATTATTTTATCCCACGCTTCATCACCAAACTTAAACGACATTTGAGCAGGATAATAACCAGAGTTTGCATCGGTATTATTAAAATCCAAGGTTAATTCAGTGGTTTGGTCTAATGGTGTGAACCATTCTTCGTAATTATCCGCTGGAATTATAAAACGATGGTAACTTTCGTATTCTATTGCTTGGGCTTGTAATGTTACTGTTAACATACAAATGCTGATTATTGATGTGATTAGTTTTGTTATTGTGTTTTTCATAGTTAGGCCTTTAATTAGTTTTCTAATTTTTTTACGCTTAGCAGTCTATTTAAAATAACAGACATTTATTCTCTTGATTTTATCATAATTGGGGAGGGGCAGAGTAACTTAAAAGCTAAAAAGTTATGTATCAGGCCTTTAGTTTGACATAGACACTCAAAATCATATTTACTCAATTCTATGAGTAGAAAGGGCGGGGGGAATCTTTTGCTTCACAATACTTTTTAGAACCAACAAAATGGCCTAATAATCAGGTCTTTAATTTGAGATAGACAGCAATAAAAAGTAATAATTCAGAATTAATTAAGTATACATTTAATATTTTTATAGCCTATAAAATAACGGATTCCCAATTAATTCAGTGCCATTTGAGTTGTGTCTAACATCTGGATTATTTTATACTCAGATATTAAACACAACTCTTTTTACGTACTAATTTAAAAGAATTTTTTCAAGAAACAAACCCATTACTTTAAGCTCAAATATAGTACTGACTAGAGTTAATCGAAATTGTAGCCATTGTCGATGGCCTGTTGTTTAATATTTTTTAGAAGTACACTTGCAAAGTCTTCTTCTGTATCGTCAGTTATTTTATTTTTTATAAAGGTAGCTCGCTTTTGTTTGAGCTCATTTATTTTGTTTTGAATATTTTCTCGCTCTTTTTTTTGTTGCTCTAGTTTAATAATAATTTCATCTTCATTGAGTTCTGAAAATTCCTCACTATTATGTTTAGCCATTTCTATGGCTTTATCTTTATCGTCTGAATAAAGTGAAACAATGTCCCATGAGTCGGTTTTATATTGTTTTGAGGCTTTTGCCAAATTTCGCTCTGCCATAACCGAAGATGAGCTGCTTTTTGCGTTGTTATCTTGTGCTGTTTGTCTTATTTTAGCTTGTTTACCAATTTCTCCGTAACCAAAGTAAGTGTCGTTTAGCTGTGCACCGTATTGATTTATCTTATCATCAAAAGGGGTTTGGATATGAACGACGTTTTCGTTCATATTAATATTTAAATATTTACCTTTGCCTAATAAGGCTGCTTTTGACCAGCCTATATTTATGCCCTCTTGGTAGTTACCACAAAACATAGTATTAACAATGATGTTGGCTTGATTGGCTTTTTCTAATGCAAAAACACTTTTAATGTTGCCTTGCTCAAAGGATTCATTACCTGCAATAAGCACCAATTTTAAATCATCTTTGTGAGTGCTCCAGTTTAACTGTTTAATGGACTCTAATATAACTTTACCCGCGTATTCTTCTCCTCCTTGAGTTTGTAAATTAAACAATTGCTCGGAGAGTAAATCTAGGTCATTGGTTAAAGGAGCCAGCATCTGCAAATAACCATCTTGTTGGGCAAGTGAACTTTTTCCGTATTCATAAAGGGCAACTTGTAACGTTACCTCTTTATTGTTTTTGTTGGCGCTGGCTAATTCGTTAATTATTTTCCAAATTTGCTCTTTGGCCTGTGAAATCAGGCCATCCATTGAGTTACTTGTATCTAACAATATGGCTATTTGAATGGTGGGACCGGTTCGAATGAACTGACTATGAACTAAAGGGTCGGAAATATTTTTTTCTAACTGCTCGTTTTGTGGTTGTAATATATCAGGCAGTTGCAGGGGTTGTTGAAGGATCAGCTGATTGGCTTCTTTGCTTACTGCAAAAGAAGAAACAAGAGTTAAAGAGCTCAGAGCTAAGGTTATCAATGTATGTCGATTCATAAGGGTTAGGTTCCGTTGTATAAAGGTTGTTATGAGTCTAATCCTTGATTATGAACCTTTACTGAATTTTATGATAGTTAAGTGGAATCGTAGAAATTATCATGAACCAAGACCTAAGATTAGGCCTTTAATTTAAGAGGGGATTCAAAAGCAAAGCTTTGTGTGTCTCCGATTACTTACAAATATGAAGACAAGATTCCGCCTATATCTATAGATATTGATTTTTCGATATAAATAACGACCCTACATGTAGATAAAAACTCATGAAAAGTCACCCTACAAAACTAATCCTAAAACAGCGTTATTTTTTTAGTTTAAAAGATTCGAGATGCAGTATTTTTTGAATTAATAACGTAATGTTAATTTTATTAATAAAATTGAATTGGGCGAATAATGTTTTAAAGAAAGGAGCAAAAAAATAAAAGTTAGCATTAGTTGTTTTTTGTTTACATCTATTTTGAATGGTTATTTTGGCAATACAATATCTGCTGACAAGCGCGGAATTGTTTAAGCTTTAAGGGTGAAATTTTCAGTTTTCAGTTTTCAGTTTTCAGTTTTCAGGGTGAAGTTGTTGCTGGATCTTCTCCTCGGTGCGAGGGTTTAGGATCTTTTTTTTCTAATGGGCCTTTTGGTCCTATCCAAGTATTTGAAAGTATTCTGTCGTCATGGCGCATACGCCACGAGAGCAACATTTGTGCATATTTTGTCACTACTGAAATATAAGCGGGGTCATTTACGCAGTTAACCAGCTCATTCGGATCTTTTTCTAGGTCAAATAACAGGGGAGGCAACGCAGTAAAATGCACATATTTAAATTTCTTATCACGAATCACATTTAAGGTGCATTGATCAATTCTAAGGCCCAATTTTTTTTGCACGTCACGACCTTCGGTATCACGAAAATCATAACCCCAATGCACTTCTTTTTTTATGACATTGGGTTTTTGTCCTTTACAAAAAGACAGCAGTGACCAGCCGTCACATTGCGACGGCGCTTCTAGGCCTATCCAATCTAAAATAGTGGGGAATACATCAATCGATTCAGTAAAATCCTCAACTTGCTGTCCAGCTATGGCGTC
>JALJPK010000089.1:7503-18730 GCA_022968985.1 Pseudomonadales bacterium
GGACTTACCAAAAAGCCAATGATCACCTAATTGCTCGCCATGGTCCGTTGTAAAAACAATCAGGGTTTTGTCATATAGGTTGTTTTCTTTAAGAAAATCAATCACACGGCCTATTTGGTGATCAACTTCAGTGACTAAACCATAATAAGTGGCGCGGATTTGATCGACCTCGATTCCATCCAATTTAACATTGGTACTGGCATCGTGGCCATACCAGAGTTGTTGTGTTTGATTATTGATATAATGTGTTAACCATGGATGTTGTTGGCCTTCGATTTCTGCGGTAACCGCTTTTACAGTAGCGGGGATATCTTTGAGCTTATACATCTTATTGTAAGGTTCTGGCGCAATAAACGGTGGATGTGGGCGTAAATAGGATAAATAAATAAACCAGGGGTTCTCTTGTTTGATGGAAAGATACTTGAGCACTTCATCGGTCAAAAATGCAGTGAGACTGTCCTCGGCCTTATAACAAGACGGAGCGGAGGACGGTTTAAGGTTTTCAGTTTCGTTGAATTTTTTAGCCGGTTTATGGATTTCCCAGGGCCCTAAGGGAGTTTCATAACCTTTTCCCTTTAGATGGATAAGCCATGGAAGGGCTTCGCTATTAAGTGATGTTACGGGAGTCATACCCGGTAAAACCCCTTCGTATCTCCTTAAATCAGGGTCTCCAGGGGCTCGGGTTCGCGGATCGGGGCTCATGTCGGTATAACCAAACAGTAGCGGATCGTAACCGGCTTTGCGGGCTTCTAAGGCGATGTTGGTATGCCTAGCATCCAAGGGGGTTCCGTTTTGAACAATCCGGTGATTCTGAAGATACATTCCAGTATACAGACTGGCTCTTGCTGGGCCACAGGGGGCTGCTTGTGCATAGTGGTTCTTAAAAAGTACACCGTCCTGTGCAAGCATGTCTAAATTAGGAGTTTTGACACAGGGGTGATTCATTGAAGACAAACAATCCGCTCGCCATTGATCTGCTGTAATAAACAGTATATTTTTCATGATTGAGCTGCGCCATGCTAAATACTTATAGTAATAATAGACGATAAGGGCAATAAAACAGACTGCTTGTATGGGGAAACTTTTTTTGTTTATTTAGTTAACTGAGCATGATGCCCTTGGTTGTATTAGCGCAACGTTTGGTGTTAATAGAGGTTGTTACCCATGGTTATCATATGGAACGGGTTGAGCGCTTAAAATCGGACTCACTATGGTTATTAAGCTCAATCTTATTGTTTCTTACTACGAAATAATCTCAACTTTAATTAATAAAATAAAAACACAATTTAACTCAGAATATTCTGCAAACATGGTTTTCTATTAATTGATCACTGATCTATTAACCTACTAAACCAAACACGCTGAATAACCAAAAAAGCCCCCCTGCTACTCAACTAAAACAATCACTAAACAGACACTCACCTAAAAGGCAATAAGAAGAAATAAAGTCATTCTGTGTGAACTCAGATTTTTTTAAAGATATAATCCGATTAACGCTTAAGTTTAATTTTGGACAAAAAAAGGCAGAGAAATTTTGAGTGATACCCAGTCATCTGTAATCTTCAATCTGTAGAAACTTAAGAATATTTGTTAACTTATTATTACGAATATGCTGAGTTGTACAGTTAGTTAATTCGAAATAATCTTTCAGACTGTAATCGATAAACTCACTATAAAAATCAAAGGGTTTACTTGCTTAAAATTCAATTAAAAAAAAGGTTATTCGTTTTTTTTGTAAGGATTTGATTGATTACTTATATTAATAATAGGCTTTAGACGCTAAAGGGAAAGTTAGGTCGTTATTTTTATTATCTTGGTTACATTTTTTTTTGAATACTCAATTAAGTTGATAACCGTTTTATATTGTTTTTTATAATTTTAATGAATTATAAATCTTCCTATATAACCAAACTACTCACACTATTCTACTAGCTAATTCTATTGAGTCATATACCTGAGATTCGTTTATTTAATCACTTAATAAAATGATAAATAGAATGTTTTATCTCGTTTTTGAAGGCTATAATTAAATTAAATCCTCTTATCAATAAACAGATAATTAGGTGATTAAAGAATAAATTTACGCTCTTACTTTTTTAAGTAAATCCAATGTCTTAGAGTTTAAAGGAGCTTTTATTATGCCCGATGTTCTAAATAAAAAATCAATGATTACTGTGCTGGATCCGCAAGATGGAACCTATATTGGAGAAGTAGAAAATTATAATGTTGTCGAAACATTACAGGTGATAGATACAGCGGTTAATGCCTTTGAAACATCAAAAAAACTGCCTGCCTGGCTGCGCATGTCGGTACTTAATCAAGTGGCCAATGATCTATTTGAGCAAAAAGAAATGTTTGCCCAAATGATTGCTCAAGAAGGGATAAAAACAATTAAGGAAGCCCGAAAAGAAACCATACGTTGTGTGGATACTTTACGTATTAGTGCAGAAGAGGCTCGTCATTTAAATGGTGAAACTATTTCCTTTGATCAAGTTGCCGGCTCTGAAAATAGATTTGGTTATTTTAAGCGTTTACCCCTTGGTGTTATTGTTGCAATAACACCCTTTAATGATCCGTTAAATTTAGTTGCGCATAAAATCGGACCTGCAATAGCCGCAGGTAACAGCGTAATTCTTAAACCTCATTCGCATACACCTTTAGTTGCAAGAATGTTGGTTGAATTGTTTGCTAAAACAGAATTACCTAAAGGAGTATTACAGTTAATTACAGGCCGCGGAACGGTGATTGGTGATGTATTAGTCAGTGATCCTCGTGTTCGTATGGTGTCTTTTACAGGGGGGCGCACAGTGGGTCACAAAATTCTAAAAAAGGCAGGGTTAAAGAAAGTATCTTTAGAATTAGGCAGCAATTGCCCTGCAATTGTTTTAGGGGATGCAGATATTAATCAAGCCCTAGACGCAACAGTAAGTGGGGCTTTTTGGGCAGGTGGACAAAACTGCTTACATGTTCAGAGAATCTACATAGATGAATCCATTTATGAACAATTTTCTAAAGAATTTTGTCAGCGCGCCAATGGGATTCGAATGGGGGACAAACTCAAAGAAACAACAGACATGGGTCCTATGATCAACGAACAAGCCGCCAAAAAAGTTGAATTGTTAATAGCCGATGCGCTTAATAACAATGCAACCTTGTTATGTGGTGGTAAACGCGAGGGGACTTTTTTTCAACCAACCGTACTAACTGATGTTAGTGAAAATTGTTTAATTGCTAAAGAGGAAGTGTTTGGTCCTGTCACGATTCTTTATGCTTTTTCAGATTTAAAAAATGCAATCACAATGGCCAATAATGTTGATTTTGGATTACAAGCCGGCGTATTCACTCGTGATTTAAATTTAGCTTTTGAAGTGGCCGATGCCTTGGACTGTGGTGGGGTAATGATTAATGACAGCAGTGATTATCGTATTGATGGTATGCCTTTTGGGGGGGTTAAAGGCTCTGGGCTTGGCCGAGAGGGAGTAATGAATACAATCCATGAAATGAGTCAAGCAAAAACGTACTGCTTTAATTTGACTCAATCATTGTAGGTAATAGTTTAAATTTTATTCTAGCCATAAAAAAAGGTAAATAATATGATCACTCAATACAAACTTGCAATCATTGGATTTGGTAATGTTGGACAGGGTTTAGCAAAAATACTCAGTGATAAATATACTTTTTTAAAAGAAAAATTTGGAGTTGATATTCGTATTGTTGCTGTTTGTGATTTAAATAAAGGAAGCATTGCCGATCGCAACGGGATAGACCCAACAAAATTACTTAAGCATATTGAATTAAATGGTGATCTTAAAAACTTTTCCGATATTAATACCGATTGGAATGCCGAAGAAACAATTGGCAATAGTGGCGCTGATATTTTGGTTGAACTTACCTATACAAATTTAGAAACAGCTGAGCCTGCATTAACCCATGTGAAACTAGCCATGAATAACGGTATGCATATTTCTATGACAAATAAAGGCCCGGTGGCTTTGTTTTTTCCTGAATTAAAAAAAATAGCAAACAAAAATAAAGTACAAATTGGTATTGAGGGTACCGTTATGAGTGGTACACCAGCATTAAGTATTGCCAGCGAAATGCTGTTACCAGCAGGTATTACTAAAATCCAAGGGATATTAAATGGCACCACCAATTATATGTTAGGTGAGATGGAGGCAGGTGCCGATTATGAAAGCGCACTCAAACAAGCTCAAGATCTAGGATACGCAGAAGCAAACCCCGCGGGGGATGTTGACGGTCATGATGCTGCGGCTAAAGTGGTGATATTGGGTAATTTATTAATGGATCTTGCATTAAGTTTGTCTGATGTAGATTGTACTGGCATAAGTAAACTCAGCCCTGATGATATTAAACAAGCGACAGCCAATAATAAACGCTGGAAATTAATCGGTAATGTTGAAAAAACTCAATCGGGTTATATAGCCTTCGTTAAACCACAAATGCTGTCTTATGAACATCCTTTAGCTGCAATATCTGGAGCCACTAATGCAATTACATACAGCACAGAATTATTGGGGGATATTACTTTAATTGGCCCTGGAGCGGGTAGGATGGAAACGGGTTACGCCATAATTGAAGATATTTTAAGCATTCATAAGAATAAATAAACAATTGGCTCAAAGTTAATAGGCTGTTATGAAATCAATAAGAAAAGGGGGGGGCTTGTATCATTATGATGGTGGCAGGATTTTAGTTTGACATGGGCACCTAAAAACTGAATGTGCTTACTCACTAAACTGAGTAAATATATTTAATACCAGCAAAAAAATAGACCTTTAAAAACCAATTAAAATCCACTCCCATAAAAACATTCAGTTTTTTAAATAACCGAACAGTATTAAATTAATAGATAAATACGAGAGAAGTCTATCGCCACAATTTTTGTTAAAATTAGAGGCAAGAAGTGGATGTCCCTTTTGAAACTCCATCGAAGTTTAATTTGTATTAACAATTGAATTGATTTTAAAGCTGTTTTGAATCTAGTTTAACTGTTTTCTAATGACTGCATAAGTTCTTGTAATAAAGTCTTTAACTGTTTTTCTTTGTTTGCATCAAAATCAATTTTGGATATTAGTTGTGATGGCAAACAAGCTAATGTTTGTTGTAATTGTTTGGCTGACGGTGTTAAAAATATAAAAATTTTACGTTCATCATCATCTTCATCTTGTTGTCTTGTTATTAAACCGGAATGTTGCAT
Organism: Pseudomonadales bacterium; assembly: GCA_022968985.1. GTDB lineage: Bacteria > Pseudomonadota > Gammaproteobacteria > Pseudomonadales > Natronospirillaceae > Marinicellulosiphila. The sequence goes on from JALJPK010000089.1 coordinate 12,722, forward strand.
GCGTTTTAATATAGGTGTCAGTGTATTGCTATTTAATAAGGCTTGTTGACCAATCTCACCTACTGTAATACCTTCTTTCTCCCATAATATTAATAGAATAATATATTGTGGGTAGGTGAGGTTGTGTTCTTCCAATAAAGGTTGATACAAACGTGTTACTAAACGCGAAGTAGCATAAAGTGGAAAACACAATTGGTTTTCCAATTTTTGATCAATGTTATTATTCATTTAACATTAAACCTCTAAGGTTTTTTTAATTAGTTTTTCAACTTTTTATTGTTGTTATTTATTTAACATTAAATACCTAAAGCTTTTTGAATATGTTGTTCAAATGCTAATGGTTTAGTAGTTGGCGCAAATCGTTTAATTGGTTGTCCGTCTTTACCGATTAAAAACTTAGTGAAGTTCCACTTTATTTTGTTACCTAAAAACCCTGGAAGTTCGACTTTTAAGTATTCAAAAATCGGATGACTATTTTTGCCATTCACTTCGATTTTTTGGGTCACTGTAAAATCTACGCCGTAGTTAATCAAACAACCCTGTTCAATGTCTTTTTCTTCTCCTGGTTCTTGTGCACCAAATTGATTACACGGGAAAGCAATAATGACTAAACCTTGGTCAACGTATTTTTTATGAAGTTTTTGTAACTCATCATATTGTGGGGTTAATTTACATTGGCTAGCAGTATTAACCGCTAAAACTACTTTACCGTTGTAGTTGTTAAAGTCTAACTCTTTGCCTTGTAAGCTATTGATTTTAAATTCATGAAATTGTGACATTTGTGTTCACTTAATTAAGTAAAAACCAAATTATGTCGTGCGCGATATAAATATGCAAATGTAGTTCAATAATTGAGATAAAAACCAAAAATATGATCACTATTCGCAAATATAGGGCAGTTAGTTTTTATCAAATCAGTAAACTTGTAATCAAAGGTTTGTTTAAACATTGTTACCTATTAAATAACCAGTGTTTTTTTATTTTTAAATAATATCAAGGCTGAAATTATTTTACCTTCCTATTTTTTGAATTCAAATGAGTAAGATTCAAAACAGGATAGAAGTAAAGGACGAGAACCAAAAGAGAAAATCACTTTTAGTTCTGTTTAACAAGTTTTCTATATTCTGTGTGACATGAAGGGGTGGGTCAAATCCATAACATTTATTTTTGTGACCTAATTTTCAGATATTGTTGTTTGTCACTTTAATGTTGAACTTGACCCAGTTGGTTAACTTAACGGTGAATCCATATAGTTACCTCTTTTTTTTCTGAAGAACTTTGACTAGTCGGTTTTTTACAGTGGTTAAAAAAATCAAAACGGATAACCACTTTAGTTCTGTGTAACAGTTTTTCTATCATTATTCTGAGTGAATCGATAGGATGCGGCAAATCAACAGCATTTATTTTTGTAGCCTAATTTACAGTTTTTACTGTTTGCTACTGTTAATGTTGGACTTAACCGCATTACTTAACTACTTAACAAACTAACTGATGAACCCATATAACTACCTCTCTTCTTGTTGAAGAACTTTTTATTATTGAAAACTTTTAGTCGATGCGTAAACTCTCAATCACTTTTTCACAGTGGCTAAAAGTAAATATATCCACGCCTCCAAGTTTAGTCACCCATTTATCTTCAGTTAATTTAGTACATTTATCGGCTAAGGCATCTAAATAGGTGTTAAATAATAACCAGGGATTAGCAAAACCAATTTCGCCAGCAATGGCGTTAAAATCCACTGTTTTTAAAGACGTAACCGCATTGGTTTGAATATCCATGATGTATTGTTTTTGCATCACTACATCTGCTCTAGAACCTCTTCGGCCGATATGTCCAGATATTAATGTATCAAAGTCATAGGCCAGCACCCAGTCGTGAGACTCAATAAAACTAGGGGTGAATTCTGCTACTGCTAACCATTTAAACGGTGACCAACCAGGGAAAATCACATCGATAAACATCAATACTTTTTGTTTAGGGGCATAGATTAATAAGTTACCCGGTACATGAGATGGGCCTTTGTAACTTAATTCAAGTACTTGATTACCCACCACTAAACGATAATCGTTTTCAAAAGTTCCTGTGACTGCTGGCACCGCACCACCACCAACAAACATCCCAAAGGGCGTGTCACGTTTGGCTTTTAAGCGATTAGCTGTCTCAATATGAGCGATATATTTTGCGTCTTTGGGGTAAGCGGCCGCCCCTGCAATATGATCCGCATGGCTGTGACTGTAAATAACGTGGGTTATCGGATTCATGGTGACTTCTTTGATGGCCGCTAGTACATGATGGGTCATTGAGGGCGGCGCATCCACCACAATCACACCTTTACCTGTGGTTAAAAACATCACTTGATACATGCCATCAGACACCCAGTACAGTCCATCACCTAGGTCATCAAGAATGTAGCCTTTTTCAGGTACAGGTTTGCCATAAGCCTCAGCTGGAACAGCCGCCGCCGCACTGGCTTGCCAGCTAAGTAAAAAAAGAAAAGGGATAAGTAGAATAGAAGCGAGCTTTTTCATTGGGAAATCCTCGAAAATTTTAAATATTAAAGAAATATCATCTCCTGAATTAAAGCTGTCTTAATGGGTTTATTCCGTTGTTGTTCTGTTCAAAAAAGTTACGCTTTGTGGTGAGTGAATTTTCTAAAAATAAAAATATAAAATAAAAAGTAAACCAAAAGTGATAACCACTTTAATCATTGTTCTAGACCTTCTTTTATTTAGCCATTTACGAATTGATATTGTTATTAATCTGTTGGTTTTTTCGATATGAATATCGACCTTACGATTTAGAATAATGAATAACATAAGGTTGATATTTTCGATGTAAGCCAAAATTGACATGCACTTTTAGTTAGTTTTGTTAACACCTCATTTAGTCCTTCTTTTATTTAAGCATTAACGATTAAACTTATATTTAATAATTGGTTTTATGGCGGTTTTATTATGATTTTTGGATTGTAGCTGTACCTAAAGAAATTAAAAATGATGATAACCCATTGGGTTTAATTCTAGCGTTACCTAAGTGTTTGTGAGCTAAATGCGACATCCACTATTAATTAATTAAATACGACTAAACTTATAATAATTAATTATATAATTATATTAAGGTGGATTTATTATGATTGTAGGTGTTCCTAAAGAAATAAAAAATGATGAGTACCGTGTAGGTTTAACTCCAGCAGCTACCCAAGAGTTTGTGGTTAATGGGCATCAAGTAATCATTGAGACCAATGCTGGCAAGGCGATTGGTTTTAGTGATGATCAATATAAAATTGCCGGTGCCAGTATTTGTGCCACACCTGAAGCGATTTTTAATCAAGCGCAGATGATTATTAAAGTGAAAGAACCACAATCAAACGAATGTAAAATGCTAAGGCAAGGCCAGACTTTATTTACTTACCTGCATTTGGCGCCTGATCCAGTGCAAACTCAGCTATTAATGCAATCAGGAGCAACCTGTATTGCTTATGAAACAGTAACCGATGATAACGGTGCATTACCACTTCTTGCTCCAATGAGCGAAGTAGCAGGGCGTTTGTCCATTCAAGCCGGTGCACATCATTTAGAAAAAAATCAGGGCGGAAGTGGTACGTTATTAGGGGGGGTGCCTGGTGTAGCTCCTGGTAAAGTATTGATATTAGGTGGCGGAGTGGTGGGCACAAATGCAGCGAAAATGGCCTTAGGTTTAGGGGCGGATGTGACAATTTTAGATCGCTCATTACCTAGGCTTCGTCAATTAGATGATATTTTTAAAGGGACTGTAAAAACTGTTTTTTCTACAGTGGATGCGATTAATCAATATTCCAAAGTGGCGGATTTAGTAGTAGGTGCGGTGTTAATTCCAGGCGCAGCTGCCCCTAAATTAATGGATAGAAAACAAATAAGTGTCATGCAATTAGGCTCTGTTTTGGTGGATGTGGCCATTGACCAAGGGGGCTGTTTTGAAAACTCTAAAGCGACCACACATCAAGACCCCACTTATGTCATTGATGGAGTGGTACATTATTGTGTGGCGAATATGCCTGGGGCTGTGGCACGTACTGCAACGATCGCTTTAAATAACGCAACGTTACCTTTTGCTTTGGCGATTGCTAATAAAGGTGTCACTCGTGCAATGATGGATGATAAACACTTATTAAACGGTTTAAATGTACATAAGGGGTTTATTACATACAAAGCGGTGGCTGATGCGCTAAACGGAGTTTTTGAATTTGACTATATGCAAGCAGAAAAAGCATTGTTATTGTGAATTTAGTGGCTTGAAGGCTGGGAAGGTAGGGGAAGTTTGTGAGTCAATATTGAGAAACAAGATTAAGGTCGGTATTTTTGTACTGGCCTTTTTTTATGCCTGTAAGCAGTAAAAAAGTCACAAACGTGGGTGTTACTTTTGAATTTTCACTTTTGAGTTTCTCCTTTTTTAATGAAAAGTGGATGTCACCTTTGAGTGACCTTTGAGTGCGTTCTGGATCTCAGCCAACAGTGGGTGTCACTTTTTCGTAAGATAGTGGGTGTCATTTTTTATTCTTTTGATGTCTCACTTTTGAACTCTTTTTAATCTGCTGCATAGGAATGGTTTTGTAATGATTTTTTGGTTATCGCCATTTTTTTATTTCTGTTAATGGAATTATTCTAACAAATCTAACAATTTTAATTTTTTAATGGGCTTTGGGGTAAAACAAATGAAGCTTGGCATAGTGCTTTTTATTTTTTGTGGAAAAATTAACCGTTCAAAGTAAATTAGTGAGTTTGATCACAGCTTAAGTGTGAAGTGGGTTTGAATTATATGAATATTAATTGGTGTAGTTCATAAACAGGTTAGACCGGTGACTAATTGAGTGGGTTTTTTGTTAGTGTTTGTAGCTAAATGTTGGGATTTGTTTGAGTTGATCATCTTGATTTATTAAATGAATTAATAACACAGTCCACTAAAGAAGAAACCAATTCAAAGTAATAATTAGGAAATTGATATGTTAAGACGATTACTCTTATTAACCTCACTGTCGGTGTTAATTTTGTTGCCAGCATTGGCTGCTGAAGATGATTATAAGCAATGGCAAAACACAATTAATGGTGAGCTGAGTTTGGGTGATCATCCAAATCAGAATAACGTTGTCAGTGTGATGGATCGATACAGTATTTCTGATCTAAATGATGGTCAAATTCTACAAATTTATGCTCAGGGTAATTCACTTAACGATATCTATCTTGAAATTCGAGATATAAATGGCCTACTTCGTTTTAGTGCAGATGATTTAGAACTGTCAGACAGTTTTGATGCTTATATTCAATTTTCCTTCCAACAAGGGGATCATTTAACAATATCAAGTACAAGTCCAAGTAGATGGCAGGGCACCGGAAGTTATAAGATCTATATTGATCAGCCGCAAGTTGTATTACATGATATAAATTTACCAGCTAAATTTGTTATAGATCAAACGCAATTTGAATTGTATGAAACACAATCTTTATCAGTATTAATGCTGGCGCAAGATCCTGAATATTCAAACATCACTTATACTATTTCCTCAAACTCATGGTTAAGCATTAATCCAAACAGCGGCTTAATAACAGGTAGCGCTGCTGCCACTGATATTGGTGAACATCAAATAATTGTCAGTGCCTTTGACGGTAATAGCACTCAAACACAACAAATTGATGTCAACGTATTACGTATTATTTACAGCCCAACTGAAATTAACATTAGTAATCCATACATTGATGCTTCATTGCAAACACAACTTGGTTTTGTCGCATTGCTTGATGCCATAGACTTTGACTCTACTGCATTTACATTTACCTTAGAGGGGGTGAGTTTTACAGATAATCAATATTTTGAAATTGTTAATAATAAACTTTATGCCAAAGAGCCAAGCAACCTTAATGGCAGTTATGAGATTAATATAAAAGTTGAGGATGAAGAGGGTTTAAGTTTTCAGCAAAGTTTTAGCTTAATGACGGATGTGGATACAGACAAAGACGGTGTGATGGATTCGGTGG
>JALJPK010000009.1:0-7128 GCA_022968985.1 Pseudomonadales bacterium
GTTCATCAATCAAATACCCAAACTTGATCCTGTGCAAAAACAGCAGGCGATCACCTCACTTAATCAACAAGACAACCCAATTCTTAATCGACTTGCAAAAGAAAATATACAGCACTCTAAATGTATTCATTGTGATTCGAACCGAATTAAAAAACACGGTAAAAGCAATGGCAGACAGCGATTTTTTTGTAATCAATGTGGCAAAAGTTTTGTTTGTACACGTGGCACTGCCTTTTTCTATCAACATAAACCAGAGCATTGGCAAGTCTATTTAGAATTGATGCTTAAACGTGAAACCATTCGCGCCTGTGCTGAAAAAATTGGAGTGAGTAGTGTGACTGCATTCAATTGGCGACATCGATATATGCAAGCAACACAACATACCTTTGAGTCTAGATTAGAGGGCATAATAGAAGTGGACGAAACGTATTTTAGAGAATCACAAAAAGGCAATAAAAAGTTAAATCGGCCAGCTAGAAAACGTGGAACAAAAGCCAGTACTCGAGGGCTTAATAATAAAGGTTGGGTTGCTGTTTTAACTGCTATGGATCGAAATCATCACGAATACGATCATGTTTTACAGCAAGTTAACGGCACTGAAATTAATAATAGTTTGGGATGTAAAATTGTTAACGAGTCCATTTTATGCAGCGATGGTCAGCCAGCTTATAATAAAATTTGCCAAGAACATCACTTACATCATGTGGTGTTAAAAAATGCTCAACCACATAATGCTGTGTTTCATATCCAAAATATTAATAGTTATCACAGTTATTTAAAACAATGGATGTTACAAATGCATGGAGTGGCCAGTAAAAATCTTCCGAAGTATTTAGGTTGGTTTCGAATGCTAGCATGGCATAAGTATCAAAGCTTTTCAGATGACTTTTTAACACAACGAGAAAAGTTGTTTGAATTCAAACTGTTGCAGGTGCAGCAACATAATTTTTTAACATAGCCAATGAATTAACCTCCAGTTCACAGTTCGTTACTCAATTTGTAACAATTCGTAAACTAATCCCCCTAAAACGCCAATATTTTGATTTAATATAGCTTTTATCCGTTCTAATAAGCGTTATGGCGATTTAATGAAGTACTTAAACCTATTATTCATCCCTATTTTTTCTATGTTGGCTTTGAATGCAACTGCTCATGAAGTTAATTTTAATCCGATTAATGGTTTTTTTGGTAAACAGATCCAGTTAAATTATATGTATCCTGTTTTTAAGGATGTGGCAGTTGGGCCTTTAATTGGATTTCAGCGCGTTAAACTAACAGATGATGCAGACTCTAAATCTATTAACCAATGGGCTGTTGGTTTTCGTATTGAAAAGTCACCACTAGGGTTTGATGTGGATGGGTTTTACAGTTCAATAGCTATGGATTTACAAAGTGTATCGGCCCAAAAAATAGACATAGAATGTATGGGTAAATATAAAGGTTATGGTGGTACTTTTTTAACTGGTTATGCCATTCGTGAAAATCCATATAATATTGTTGGAAAGTTTGGTGCAGGCGTTCATACAAACGTGTATTTAGATTCTTCAATTGAATGTGATGACGGCACTAAGATAGTGTTAATAGGAATTGAAGATAAAGTTAATTTAGATTTTGTGCTTGAACTGAGTGTCGGATATACGTATTAGTTTTAAGAATGAATCCTTTTGTATAATGGTTTTCTTGAGTTTAAATTAAATCGTCATTTTTATGATTTTAACGGATTGTAATTCACCGCTAAATAATCGTACTTAAAGCCAATGTAGATTGTTGGGTAATTTGTAATTGCTAAACTCTAAGTGAATCACCCTACGATGTAATGTGTTTTGTAATGATTTGCTGGAACTGTGTAATGTATGTGGGCGCATTATTAAAGCGTCACCAGCTTTTAAGATGCAATTGATTATTGATTGCTTTTTAATGATTGAAAATATGTCGTTTTGTTTAATTATCCCCAACTTATGGCTGTTTGGAATGACTTTTAAGCACCCATTGTTTTCGTTCGTATCGTCTAGATGGATACGGGTAGTAAGCATTTTGTTTAATACATGGATGTCGGGTTGTACATGATTAATGTTGCCTTTAACTGTCCATGGTCCCCAATTATCAATCTCTGCTTTTTGATTAACACATATCGTTTTATCTTGATGCCATGATACTGCCCAATTATTATTTGCTGTTTTATCAAAATAAATAGCCCGAACTAACTGTGGGTTTTGACCTAATACTCTTTTACATAAATCGACAACAGTATTTGAGTACGCTAATAAATTGATTGACGGGATAATGATTTGTGCATTTCTGATGCCGTGTTTGGGCATGTTGTCTTCTAAATTCGAAATGTCTTCAATTAATGATTTAATGGTCTTTTTTGAGATGATTGCAGTAATGTGTTCCACACCATCATTAAAGATGTTTAATCGCTCTAGTTTCATAATTGCGCTTATATTTTGGTTTTTGGTTAAAAATAATAATAAAACTTAAACGTTAATTTTATCACCGTGACTCGGTGGAGTAGATGTGACTGTAAATACTAAATCCGTTGCTTGGTTATTTGCCAATTGGTGTACCTGTCCTGCTTTTACTTCAATACCTTGTTGTGTTTTTAATGTGTGGATTTTCCCATCCACTTCTATTGTCGCTATTCCTGATAATATATAAAAAAACTGATGGCTGTGTTGGTGATAATGACTGGTTTCACTGCAACCACTGAGTACTCGTTCTTGGATGATAGTTAGATTGTCATTGTTAACTAAAAACCAACCGTCACAGTTTTTGCCCCATTTGTAATGTTCTGCGTTTTTGGTTTCGATTATTGACATATTTATTAGTCCACAAATAAAAGACGTTTAGTGATGTTTGTTTTTGTTATTGATCGTACATGTAATAACATAAAATTAAAAACTATAATAGTCGTTAAATTCTCAGTTTAAACCAATAAAATAGCCGTTTTACAATCATTTTAAAGTCCAATAAAAACAAGTACACGACAGGTTACATATTATTTAATGCGAAATTTCTGTTTTTCACCTATAATCGCGACCCATTTAATTGTTTGTGAGTAAGATTGTGGATTTTCCAACTCGTTATGATGTAATTGTGGTCGGTGGTGGCCATGCGGGAACCGAAGCAGCATTGGCTGCAGCACGCATGGGCTCTAAGACTTTGCTGATAACACATAATACTGAAACCATTGGTGTAATGAGCTGTAACCCTGCTATTGGTGGTATCGGTAAAAGTCATTTAGTCAAAGAAATTGACGCCTTAGGTGGTGCAATGGCTAAAGCGACCGATAAAGCAGGTATTCAGTTTCGTGTATTAAATTCACGAAAAGGTCCGGCTGTGCGTGCCACTCGCGCTCAAGCAGATCGTGCATTATATCGTAGTGCCATTCGTGAAATGGTTGAGAATCAAGACAATCTTCAAGTGTTTCAGCAATCTTGTGATGATTTAATTGTTGAAGGTGATGATGTTAAAGGGGTTGTGACTCAAACGGGTATTCGTATTTATTCACAAACGGTTGTATTAACAGCAGGTACATTCTTAGGTGGTGTGATTCATATTGGAATGGATAACTTCCAAGGTGGTCGAGCTGGTGATCCTCCTTCTAATGCGCTTTCAAAACGTATGCGCGAATTGCCGTTTCAAATTGACCGTTTAAAAACAGGTACACCAGCGCGTATTGATTCAAGAAGTGTTGATTTCTCTGTAATGAAAGAGCAGCCTGGTGATACTCCATTGCCAGTGATGAGTTATATGGGTTCGGTTAAAGATCACCCTAGACAGGTGAGTTGTTATATTACTGAAACCAATGAAAAAACCCACGATATTATTCGTCGTAATTTAGATCGTTCGCCGATGTATGCGGGGGTGATTGAAGGTATTGGTCCACGTTATTGCCCGTCTATTGAAGACAAAGTGATGCGTTTTGCAGATAAAACTAGCCATCAAATTTTTGTTGAACCTGAGGGTTTATCAACATTTGAGTTATATCCAAACGGTATTTCAACAAGTTTGCCTTTTGATGTTCAGTTGGAATTTATCCATTCGATGAAAGGGTTTGAAAAAGCGCATATTACACGCCCAGGTTACGCCATTGAGTATGATTATTTTAATCCTCAAGATTTGCGTCCCACCTTAGAAACTAAAATAATAAACAATCTGTATTTTGCTGGACAAATTAATGGCACTACGGGTTATGAAGAAGCCGGATCTCAAGGTTTGTTGGCTGGATCTAACGCAGCTTTACGTGCTCAAGAAAAAGATCCATGGACATTACGTCGTGATGAGGCTTATATTGGCGTACTTGTGGATGATTTATCCACATTAGGCACCAAAGAACCGTATCGTATGTTTACCTCACGTGCGGAATATCGTTTGATTTTACGCGAAGACAACGCAGATTTACGTTTGACTGAACAAGGCCGTAGGCTTGGTTTGATTGACGATGAACGTTGGGAAGCCTTCACTAAAAAGCGTGAATCCATTGAGATTGAAAAACAACGCTTAAAAGATACTTGGGTACAGCCTAATACACCGATTGGTGATAAAGTGAATACACTTTTAGAGCGCCCAATGGCTCGTGAATATTCATTGATGGATCTGTTAAAACGTCCAGATGTGAAGTTTAAAGATCTACAAAATCTGCATGGTGATAATCCATTAGCAAATGATGTGGCTGAACAAGTTCAAATTTCAGCCAAATATGACGGGTACATTAAACGTCAACAAGAAGAAATCGATCTACTTCGTCGTCAAGAAAATACGCCGCTGCCGGATGATTTTGTGTTTGATAATATCAGTGGATTATCAAACGAAGTGAAACAAAAGTTAAAAGACATACGCCCAGCAACATTAGCGCAAGCTTCTAGAATCTCAGGTGTGACGCCTGCAGCAGTCTCATTGTTGTTAATTCAATTAAAAAAATATCAGGCTGGTAAAGCCAAAACTGGAGTTGCTTAATGCAGCAAGAATATAAAGCAAGATTACAACAGGGTATTGAAGGTTTAAACTTAGATATTTCAGATGCTAAAGTAGATGAATTAATTGAGTATCACCGATTATTAGTAAAATGGAATAGCGCTTATAACTTAACAGCTGTTCGAGTTGCGATGGATATGATTGATCGCCATTTAATTGATAGTTTAGGTATTATTGATCATTTGTCAGGTGTTAAACGTTTGATTGATGTGGGCTCTGGTGGCGGAATGCCAGGGTTGATCATTGCCATTATGTTTCCAGAAATGCAAATTACTTTACTTGATAGTAATGGTAAAAAAACGCGTTTCTTACAGCAAGTAAAAACCTGTTTAAAACTAACTAATGTGACGGTTGTTCAATCGCGCTTAGAAGTATTTGATGTGCCGCAAAATGAATTATTCGATTGCATCACCTCGCGTGCATTTTCCACATTAAAAGACATGGTTGATAAGTCACAACAGTTGTTATCAGATGGTGGTCAATATTTAGCGATGAAAGGTTTGTATCCAACCGATGAGATTGCACAATTACCTTTAGGTTTTAAGGCTAGTGAAGTAACACCTTTAACTATTCCGTTTGCTGATGGTGAGCGTCATCTTGTTAGCATTAAGCGCGCAAACGACTAATACGGATTGTAAAGTACATGGCTAAAATATACGCAATTACCAATCAAAAAGGGGGGGTTGGGAAAACAACCACCTCTATTAATCTTGCTGCGTCGATGGTAGCAATGAAACGTAAAGTTTTATTGGTAGATTTAGATCCTCAGGGTAATGCAACAATGGGTTGTGGTGTTGATAAACACGAAGTTAAGCTAAGTGTTTACGATTTGTTAGTTCAACAAACACCCGCTTCAGAAGTGATTTGTAAAAGCAAATCTGGTATTGATGTTATCCCTGCTAACTCTGATTTAACCGCAGCAGAAGTTGAATTGTTAGATGTGCAAATGAAAGAAAAACGTCTTTCATCGAATTTAGCCAGTATTAGAGATCAATATGACTACATATTGATTGACTGTCCGCCTTCATTAAATATGTTAACTGTGAATGCTTTATGTGCAGCTGATGGTGTAATTATTCCCATGCAATGTGAATATTTTGCACTCGAAGGTTTGGCTGATTTAATTCAAACGGTTCAAAATATAGCGAAAGTTGCCAACCCTAAATTGGAAATCGAAGGGGTGTTACGTACTATGTATGACCCACGTAAATCATTAACAAAAGATGTATCAGAACAATTGATCGCTTATTTTGCTGGTAAATTATACGAAACGGTTATTCCAAGAAATGTACGTTTAGCAGAAGCACCTAGTCATGGTTTACCAGTGATTCAATATGATAAGTCTTCAAAAGGTGCAATGGCCTACTTAGCATTGGCCGGTGAAATATTGCGACGTCATAAAGAAAATAATAAATAAGGGAAAGGCAAAACAATGACAGTCAAAAAAAGAGGTTTAGGCAAAGGTCTAGACGCCTTATTAAGTAGCCGTAATGATATCAGTGAAATTAGTGAAAGTGCGGTTGAACAAGTAAAAGATGGCGCATTAAAACATGTGCCTCTTGAGTTTATTCAACGTGGTAAATATCAGCCGCGTAGTGATATGTCTCCTGAAGCGTTAGAAGAATTATGCGCATCGATTAAAGTGCAAGGTGTGATGCAGCCAATTGTGATTCGTCCGGTTGAATCAGCTGAAGAGCGTTATGAAATTATTGCAGGTGAGCGTCGTTGGCGTGCAAGCCAATTAGCGGGATTAGATACTATTCCTGCTGTGGTGCGTATTGTCAGTGATGAAGATGCGATTGCGATGGCGTTGATTGAAAATATTCAACGTGAAAATTTAAACCCGATGGAAGAAGCCATTGCACTTTCGCGCTTAAAACAAGAGTTTGATTTAACTCAACAGCAAGTAGCGGATGCGGTGGGCAAATCTCGTGTGACTGTGACTAATTTACTGCGTTTAATTTCTTTAACTGACGATGTAAAGCGCATGTTAGAGCATGGTGATCTGGAAATGGGGCATGCTAGAGCGTTATTAAGCCTTTCTGAACAAGATCAAATCAGTGCAGCTAAACAAGTGGTTGCTAAAGGTTTAACAGTTAGGCAAACAGAGTCGTTAGTTCGTAAGTTTAATCAGCCTGAAAAAGAAGCGGT
>JALJPK010000009.1:7138-66171 GCA_022968985.1 Pseudomonadales bacterium
TCGATGGAGCCGAGTCTTGCGCAACGTTTGGGGGCAAGTGTTGATATCAAACATAAAGCTAAAGGTAACGGTCAGTTAGTGATTAAGTACAATAGCTTGGCTGAATTAGATGGTATTTTAAAACATATCAAATAAATTTAGCGTTAGAATTAGGATTGAAAGATGAAAAAATTTGGATTGTTGTTAATTTTAGTTAGTGTGATGGGGTTTTCGTTTGCTTCTGAAAAGTTAACTGAAGATGATATTTACGCTATGAAAAACCCTTATATAGCTAATGTAGAGTATTTAAGGTTTGAATATTGTAAAAATGGATTGATTCCTTTTCGCTCAATTGCAAATACTGCTGAAAAAGAGCTAAAAGAAAGTTTAGGTTTTTATGAGTTTGATAAAGAAGATTTAAAATACGCGCAAACACGTGTGATTCAATTTGCTGTTAAATTAGGTAAAAAATATAACGGTGATGAAATTGATAGTGTCATTGGTTATTATTGGGCGGAGTGTTTAGACATGCCGCTTAAATATTTTGAAAATGATCAAACTGATGAAGAAGAATTAGAAAACGAGGATTTAGATTCGTTACTCTAAATTGTAAACAATAAAAAAGGAGGCCATGGCCTCCTTTTTTTATATTTAAATAAATGTAACTAGACACTTTATATTCAAGTCAGTTTACATCCAAAGCAGCTTACATCCAAAATTGACTGCTCTGAAAAGTTACAAATAAATTACATATATTGACTAAGTAACTAACTCACGATGTGCTTCATGTAAATTATGAATTAACTTGTCTTCAAGTTGAAATCTTTCCTCTAATTTTTCACCAACTATTGAAAGCTCAGTGTGTAACTCAATTAATTGTTCACCCGTTGTTTTGTCATTACTAAATTTGTCATTAAAATCTAATAAAATTTGAGTGTTATCTTTAATTTTTGGGTATAACTCTTTAGCCAACTCAATGGACCCATCATCAAATTCTTTTGCTTCTTTAAAAAGCTGTTCGTAAATTTCAAAATGGCCAGCCGAAACATAGTCCATCATCATTTGACAGAATGCTTTGGTTTTGGTCTCAATAGATGCATCAATAGGTGTGTATTGATCCAACCCTTCAATGGCACAAAACAATAATATGACTTCTTGGCGCTCATTTAACCACTTGTCAATTAAATCATGGACGCCACCCCATAGTTCTTTAGCGTTACGACAGCGTTCTAACATAGATTGTGTGCTCCCTAATTAAAAATAGTGAGATGAATATAAAGATTGCTGAGGCTGGGGACAAGCATTATATTTTGTTAATTTGAGATATGTTTAACTTGCAATTATTAGGGTATTGAACTTTATTGGCTTTGCGCCATGTAGTGCTAACTCAAAGTTATATTAATATGGTTTCTTAGGTCGAAATTGTTCAACGGTTTACATTTTTTAAAGAAACGAAATATTATCGATACAAAAGCCTGTGCTAATCTCAATACATAGTCAGGTTAATGAGAGTGGAATATGTTTAATTTTTTAAAGAGTGTCTTAATAGTGGCTGTTATATCGCCGTTAATGCTTCAGCAGGCAATTGCTAGAGAATATGTAGAGATAACACCTGAGTTTGTGGTTAATTATGGCTCAGGTGTAAAATTGCGCTTCATGAAGTTTGAAATTTCAGTGCAGCTTGAGGATTCAGGTGATGCATTGGATGTAAATATACATGCAGATTTGATACGTCACGAAATGATTTTATTAATGAGTCGGCAAGAAGGGGCAACTTTAACCTCGGTCGATGGCAAAATTAAGATTCAAGAGGAAGCTTTAGAGTTAATCCAAAAGGTATTTATGGAAGAATTTGGTAAAAAAATGGTGAGTCGTGTTTTGTTTTTGAATTTTATCGTTCAATAATAAAATAGAGTTTGTGAGGATTGATCAAATAATTTACAGAATTAGTTGATATTGATCAAATGTTCAGCGACTTTTAAATATTCTTCGCTAAGTTGTTATTTTTAAAAGATTTTTTATAAAATAAGGTTGACTAAGTTTTAAAAAACCTTAATATACGCACCACGTTAACGGGGCAACTTACTAAGCAGTGAGTCACCAAGTTAACAAAAACTTAAAAGATGCGGGAATAGCTCAGCGGTAGAGCACAACCTTGCCAAGGTTGGGGTCGCGAGTTCGAACCTCGTTTCCCGCTCCAATTAAGTTTTTGGCTGTTTTAGACGGCTGGATAGCAAAGTGGTAATGCTGTGGACTGCAACTCCGCCATCGTCAGTTCGATTCTGACTCCAGCCTCCAATTACAGTCAATATTTGTAATAGAGTAATTGTTATAAGTAGGGTACCAAATCCTACTATAAAAAAGTCCCTCGATGCCCGGGTGGTGAAATTGGTAGACACACAAGACTTAAAATCTTGCGACTTCTGGTCGTGCCGGTTCGATTCCGGCCCCGGGCACCATCTAAAAAATATACAAATTAAATTCTAAAACAAAACAAAACTCTCGATTTATAAATAATTCAAAATTAAATTTTTCATTCATTCGTGTATGCTATTTTTTTGTATAGTGATTGCGTATAATGCGCTGTTTTTCCACTTTGAATTTTGAGAACACCCCATGACTAAAGTTCGTACTCGAATTGCACCTTCTCCAACAGGTGACCCTCACGTTGGTACTGCATATATAGCATTATTTAACCGTGTATTTGCTAAAAGCCAAGGCGGCGAATTTATATTACGTATCGAAGATACGGATCAATCACGCTCCACTCTAGAATCAGAAAAATCTATTATGGATTCGTTAAAATGGTTGGGTTTAGATTGGGATGAAGGTCCTGATTGTGGTGGTCCACATAAAATCTATCGTCAATCTGAGCGTAAAGAAATTTACCACAAACATTGTGCACAGTTAGTTGATGATGGTCATGCTTTCCATTGTTTTTGTAGTTCAGAGCGTCTTGATCGTTTACGCCGTGAACAAAAAATCAATTCACAACCCACTAAATATGATGGTTTGTGTAAAGGTTTAACCAAAGAAGAAATTGCGACACGACACGCTGGTGGTGAAAAATCAGTTGTGCGTATGGATATTCCTGTTGAAGGCGAATGTGTGATTCATGATGAATTACGTGATCCTATTTCAGTTGAATACAAACAAGTTGATATGCAGGTTTTATTAAAATCTGACGGCATGCCTTCTTATCATTTAGCCTGTGTAGTGGATGATCACTTGATGGAAATTAGCCATGTTATTCGTGGTGAAGAATGGATTTCATCAACCCCTAAACATTTGTTGTTATACCAATATTTTGGTTGGACGCCGCCAAAGTTCATCCACTTACCATTATTACGTAATGCAGATAAGTCAAAATTAAGTAAACGCAAAAACCCTACTAGTGTGGATTATTATCGCAAAATGGGTATTTTACCTGAAGCGTTAATTAACTATTTGGGTATGATGGGTTGGACGATGCCAAATGGCGAAGAAAAATTCTTATTACAAGAAATGACCGATAATTTTGATATTTCTCGTGTGTCGTTAGGTGGTCCAGTATTTGATGTAGAAAAATTAGACTGGTTAAACGGACGTTACATTCGTGAAAACTATTCAACTGAAGAGTTTTTAACTGTATTAAAAGATTGGGCGTTTAACGAAGAATACATCAAGAAATTTATGCCACTAGTTCAAGAGCGTGTGACTAAATTGTCAGATGTTGCGCCATTGGCTGCATTTTTCTTCAGTGGTTTACCAAAAATCACAGAAGAAAGTTTCACCCATAAAAAAATGGACCTTGATACTGTGAAGAAAATTCTACAATTAACATTGTGGAAATTAGAAACACAAAGACATTGGGATAAAGAAAACATTATGGCTGATGTAAAAGCCATTGGTGAGCATCTAGAATTTAAATTACGTGATGTATTATTCCCATTGTTTATATCTATAGCGGGAACAAATCAATCTGTGTCTGTCTTAGAGGCTATGACAATATTAGGCCCTGATATGACTCGTGGTCGTTTACGTTCAGCTATCGATATATTAGGTGGCTATTCTAAGAAAAAATTAAAAGTGTTAGAGTCTGAGTTTACAAAGATTGCTGCATTTTTAGATTGATCTAGAATGTTTAGATTAATTTGGAATGTTTAGATTAATTTAGACAACTGTTAATGATTGTCATAGTTTATTGATGATAATCATTGACATGGAATACAGCGCGATTTATTATTGTGCGGCTTTTGGGGCCTTAGCTCAGCTGGGAGAGCGCAACACTGGCAGTGTTGAGGTCAGCGGTTCGATCCCGCTAGGCTCCACCAAAATTCTAAAAAAACCAGATTTTATATCTGGTTTTTTTTCGCCTGTTGTTTTTGTTATTCATTTTTGTAATTTATATCAGAAGGAATTGCTGAGTTGATAAACACCTTAATACAATAATTAAGGTGTAACCAAAAAAACTATCCTTTCTAACCTTTAGGGTATAAAGAAACCAACTCGTCTGTGGATTTAATGTCTACTTTTTTCTTAATTTTAATTTTAGTAAACGTTTTTAAGAACTTCTCAAAATCGAATTTAGAATCGGTTTTAGTGGCTTGATATAGTTGATTATCTAATTCAGTAAAATACGAACCTAAAACCTGTTTATATGGTTCAAAGTCTAATTGATTGTCTAGGCAGTGTTTTTCAAAATCCATCAATGTTTGTTTTAAATTTCTTAGAGATTGTTTTTTACAAGCTATGTTAACTTTTTTAGCAGCAGTAACATTTATCGTCTCTTGATGTTTATTATTAGAGTGATTATTTGTTACTTTTTTATTTGAGATAAATTGCAAACGCCACAATATCAAGCTTATTAACCAACCAATAATTAATATTGAGTGAGTAAGCCAAATCCATTTTGGAATGACAGTTGTTTCTTTATTGATAATAATAGGGGCTTGAGCAGGGGTTGAAAGTTGTTGTGTAATACCTGATACATTAATTGTACGTTGATCGATTTTACTCACTCGTAATTTATCTGCATTTACGTCCCACCAGGTAATTGCGTATTCAGGTAATATAGCAGTTATATTTGAAGTGGGTAAAATCGCCCATTTTGCTTGAATTAAACCGTTTACTTGATCATTTATTAATTGATCTTCTCTTATTTCATCTTCAGAATAAATTTTAATGCCGTTTGTTTTAGGTGGGTCGAGTTTAGGTAAAAAATTATTATTTAAACCAACTAATTGAATATCTATTGTGCGCGTTAAGCTGTCGCCATTAGTTAAGTTAGTGATTGCTTCTAGGTTGTCTTGTAATAATACATTGGTAGCAGGTAACCATGGTGTATTTTTAGGATAGTTACTTGGTATCGGGTTAACGTTAAGTTTTATTGGTTGGGCAAGCGCGTTAAATGTTTTGCTACGGCGGTTTTGAGTGTAAGAACCAAATATATTAAAGCCATTAAGTGTGAATTTTCCAATTGTTTGGGGAATAAACTGATAGTTAATGGTTAAGTAATTGTAGTTTTTCCCGTTTATTTTTTTTCTTTTAATGTCAGTGTCGGCTAACTTTTCTAATTCAAATGGGAAATCGTCAGGTAAGTTAATACTTGCAGATTGATATTGAATAGCAAAATGAAAATCAAAACTAATGGTGACGGGCTGGTCGATGTAAATGTTTGAGCTACTTAATTTTGTTGTTACAAAAAACAAGTCAGATACTTTTGATTTGATTATATTTAAATTGATTTGTTGTGTTCGTTCATTTTGCAATAAAATAGATGGAATAGTGATGCGCCCTATTTTTTTGGGTGATAAAAATAGGGTATGTTCAACTGAGGACGTAGCTCGATTATTGAAGATCGAACGATTAGTTGAAACGTATTTGTTTAAAATATTAAAATCTTTATTGAGTGCAGAATAGTCGATATCAGTATTTCGATTGTCTGTTGAAATTTTAAATTCAATGATTTCATTGTCTTCATAAGTAGATTGATTAGTTGATGAATTTAAATAAGCAAAACTATTTAAACTAATAAAAACTGAAACAATTGAGAGTATTAATTTATTCATTACCATTTTGGACCTTCTTGTGAAAATTGTTGACCATTGTTTTCTTGGAATTTACGTTTGAATTGATTCTTATAAAAAAGAAGTAAATCTTCTGATATATCTAGATCCCTTTTTTCTTCATTATTTAAATCTTCTTGAGTATTTGTGTCTGTATTAGAGTCAGTTTGTGTGTCTGTTGATGTTTGAGTGGTGGTTTGGGTTGAAGTCTCAGTTGTGCTTTGAGTCGAAGTCTCTGTGCTGGTTTGTGTAGAACTTTTAGTGTCTGTCGAAGTAGAGGTATCTGTACTTGTTTGAGTGTCAGTTGAGCTTTGTGTGTCAGTAGACGTGTCAGTTGATGTTTCTGTACTGGTTTGAGTTTGATTTTCTTGTTGTAACTGAAGTATTTGTTCAGTGGTGTTAATTGCATCCGTCACGTCTTTTGAGTCTTTTAACGATTTAGATGTTTTGAAATTCTCTAATGCTTGTTCGAAATTTTGTTTTTTTGCGTAAGCTTGGCCAAGGTTATAATAATCATCTTCGTTTAATTCTAAAGATTCATCTTCTAAAATTTTAATGGTTTTATCGAAATCATTATTTTTTAAATAGGCATATGCTTTTAATTTTGGGTTTTCAAACAGTTCTGCAGCTTGAGCGTATTGTTCATTGTCTAAAGCTTTTATACCTTGTTTATCAAATGACTGCCAAGTTTCATTTGCAAAAGATTCTCTTGGTAATAAAATAGTCACTAATATCATCAAGCTGAACGTTTGGGTATTAGGTTTTAAAAATGCTAATAACAATAAAGCAGATAAAATAAGCAAATAAAATCCCAAGTCGGTACGTTCTAAATATTCATTGTCGATATTAATATTTTTACTGATTTGAGATGAAATCCATTGTAAGTCTAAGTCATCACGAGTTAACCATTGCCATGGTTGATTGATTTTTTTTGCAAGTAAATCAAATGTTTTTGTATTCACGCTGGGAACAATTATATCATTGCCATTTTTTAGATACTGACCATTTTCAAACTTAATAGGTGCGCCTGTAGTTGTACCTATTACTAATGTTGAAAGTTGGTGAGAGTCTAATAATTTTGCAATTTTAGTAATATCACTTTTTTCAATTCCATCTGTAATCCAAATGATATTGCCTTTTTTAATGTTGTTTTTATTAAATAACTGCGATGCCAATTTAAAGGCTGCTTCAGGGTTGGAGCCTTTTAAAGGCAGAATTTCTGGTTCAATTACTTGGGTTAAATGAATGATGTTTTTGTTGTCTCGTGTAAATGGCGAAATAATATGTGCGTCACCAGAGTACATAATTAATGCAGTTAAACCATCGCTTTGTGTTTTTGCAAATTCTTGGATTTTAAGTTGGACCCATTTTTTTCTTGATGGACTAATGTCGGTTGCTAACATAGATAGGCTTGCATCAGCTATGATAATTGTTGTTGTATCAGTCTGAAATGCACTGTTTTGAGTGGTTTTAATGGAGGGGCCAGCTAACGCAATGATCGATATGAATATACCAATAATAATCAATAATGAGGTGCTCGATCTTTTGGTGTGTTTATTTTGTTGGGTCAGTACAGTAAGGAAATCATTATTAATAAATGCTTTCCAAGCATGATTTTTTTTATTGTGAGTATGCGAAAACCACACAATAATTAATAACGGCATTGTCAATAACCAAAGAGGGCGCAAGAATGCAAATGATAATAAACTTTCAATAAAAGTCATGTTTGATCCTTTATTTTAATTGTAAATTTTCTTATTAATTGCAATAAATAAGGAGATGAAATCAATAGTAGTGCAATACTTAATGCTAAATAGAATATATCTTTTTTAGGCTGAATGGGTTGGTTTAATAATTCATTAGGTTCTAGTTTTTCAATCGCTTTATATATTTGTTGTAATTCAAAGGTATTGCGGGCTCTAAAGTATTGACCATCAGTAATTGATGCAATTTGTTTTAATGTTTGTTCGTCAATGCCCCTTTTGTATGCGCTAATACCAATTGTGTATATTTTTATACCACTTTTTTTAGCTATTTTAGCCATGTCTATTGGGTTTCGGGTGCTGCCAGTGTCTTCTCCGTCTGTTAATAAAATCATGACTTTATTTTGAATGTCGGCATCACGTAATTTGCTGATTGTGATCGCAATCGCATCACCAATAACGGTGCCCGATCTAGATGTGTCTAAGTCGCCGTGTTCAACATTTTCAATAAAATCAGCCACTGTTTGTACATCGTAAGTCAGTGGTGCTTGAGTTGCGACTTTAGGGCCAAAAAAAACTAACCCTACACGGTCACCTTCTCGGTGTCTTAAAAAATCACTCGCAATAAATTTAACGGCATCAATTCGTCGAACGGTACGTCTATTTAATATCATGTCTTGCTCTCGCATCGAACCTGATATATCAATAACCATAAATAAATCACGACCCGTACTAGGTGTTTCAATTGACTCAAGTGGGAGTTGTGGGCGCATAAGCGCAATTACAATACAAAGCCATATTAAACTTTTAATTAAAAAATCTAACCAGTTAATATTGGATTGAGATTGTATTGAGTCGTTTTTAATGCTGCTAGCAAATGGAAGGTTAATACTTTGATTATTTGATTGAGTATTTAGTTGCTTATTATTGAATAAATACCAAATAGGCATTATTGGTAATGCAAAAACCATCCACCACCAATTAAATTCAACCGATAATAGGGTGTTAAACATAAATGCACTCCTTTAATATAGTTTGAATGTCTTGGTTGAATTGCGTTAAATTATTGATTTTACAATTAGCTTGATAATGAGCGTTGGCTAATAAATTAAATGTGTCTGGATGAATGCCTGTAAACTTGTTTTGTAAAAACTCATGCCATTTTGAGCCACTTAATGTATTACTGCTTTTGACGTCGACTGTACTTAAATTTAGTTTTATCAGGCTATTGGCTTGTTCAATTCTGAGTTTGTCAGTCAGTTCTTTATTACCAACTATATGCAGCCAAACATCAAGTTTGAGTTTTCTTGATTTTGTGAATTTGGCTTTTTTTAAACTGAAGTAAGTTATTAAACTAATAATAATTACAACGGCCAAAATAATCCAATAACCCAGTTCAATAGAGAATAACCATTCATTGGGTAAACGCTCGTCGGGTAATTGTGCTAATAATGATTGTATAGTTTGTTTTGATTCATTCATAATTTAAAAGTTCTTTATTGAAATATCCAACAATTAAAGTGTCCACCAATGTTGAATTGATTCTAAAATTTCTAATTCACTTTGTTTGCAGTTTGCGGGCAAATAACTGATTTTGTGTTTGTTGCAAAACTGTTTTAATAATTCTTCTCTGTCTACAAAGGGTTGTTGCCATTTTTGGATTTGAGTTTTATTTTTGCTATTAAACCAATTTGTTTTGCCATTATGTAAAAAAGGCAAAGTACCAGATGTAGGTGCGTTTTTTTCAATGTCGTCATATACATGAATTAAAACTAATTGATGGTGTTTAGCTAAGTGGTTTAACGTTTGTAAACACTCATCATTTAAGTGATAAAAATCACTGATAATAAATAAGTGGTGACCATGAGATCGACTGAATGTTTTGATGCTGTCGTTAAACGAATTGAGATTAGTTTGAGTGCTTAATTCAGTTGGTGATATTTCGCAAAGGTTTTTAGCAATCACACTGCCTGCAAATGATTTACGCTGTAATGGCAGGGTGAAGCTTTTATTGTGTCCCCAGCCTGAAAACGCTATTTTGTCCCCATTTTGGATACTGATCCAAGTAATCATCATACTAAGCTTGGCGCTTAAAACAGATTTGAATTGTTTTTGACTGCCAAAAAACATAGTAGAGGATTGATCGCATAAAATGCTAATCGGGCGCTCACGTTCTTCGTGATAAATCTTGGTATACGCTTTGCCACTTCTTGCCGTTATTCGCCAATCAATGTGACGAATATCATCGCCTTCGTTATAAGGTCTTGATTCGTTAAAATCTAAACCCGCGCCTTTATGTTTACTTATATACTGACCACTTTGCATGTGCAGTTTTTTAGGGTGCGGGATTTTAAGCCAATGATAGGCCTGCTTTTTTAACGCATACAAATCATCGATATCAATTTTACATTGATGTTTTTGTGGTTTTTGGTCAGCTTGTAGGTCTGATTTTGGGTCTAGTTCACTCATAATATTAATTCTAAAATTAAGCGACAGGCACTAAGTCTAATAACATATTTACCACATCTATTGAGGTTAAACCTTTAGCTTGTGCATCAAAAGACAGCCATAAGCGATGGCGTAAAATATCAGGGGCAATGGCTTGTACGTCTTGTGGTGTCACAAAATCGCGACCATCTAACCACGCGTGTGCTCTTGAGCATCGATCAAGGGCAATAGTGGCACGAGGTGATACCCCACAAGCTAATGCACTTGTCAATTCAGCTGAATAATTGGATGGTTCTCGTGTCGCCATCACCAATTGCACAATATATTCTTCAACAGCGGCTGCCATATGCACGTCTAATACTTCTTTTCTGGCTTCAATAATACTGTCAGTTGAAATAGACACTTCAGAAAGTGGTGCTTTATGTTGCTCCAAACGAATCAGTTTTAAAATATCACGCTCAGCTTGTGCATTAGGGTAATCGACCCAAACATGCATTAAAAATCTGTCTAATTGAGCTTCTGGTAAAGGGTAAGTGCCTTCTTGTTCTAACGGGTTTTGTGTGGCCATTACCATAAATAATTCTGGCAGATCGTAAGTTTTATTACCGACCGTCACTTGGCGTTCACTCATGGCTTCAAGTAATGCGGATTGCACTTTGGCCGGTGCACGATTGATTTCATCGGCTAAAACAATTTGAGAGAATATAGGCCCTGCTTTAAATGAAAACTCGCCGGTTTCAGCGCGAAAAATATCGGTACCTGTAATGTCAGAGGGTAATAAATCTGGGGTGAATTGCACACGTTGAAATTGGCATTGAATGTATCTTGATAAAGTAGAGATCGCTTTAGTTTTGGCTAAACCTGGTGCACCTTCTACTAATAAATGACCGTCAGCTAATAACGTGATCATTATGCGCGTAATTAAATTTTCTTGGCCAATAATTTGATGTGAAAGTTGTTCTCTAATTTTAGTGATTTGATCAAATGACGACATGAAATCCCTGACTCCCATTAAATGTGATAATTTCAAAATCTCTAAAATGAGTTGTGAGATTCTGATTAAATTCGGTAAATTGTTTGATAAGACAGTATAAAAATACAAAAGTTTCATTCAATCCTTTGAATGTACTAAATTTAATATTTTAACTCACACAACAGTTACGGCCTTGTTCTTTGGCTTTATATAGGTTGTTGTCGGCTTGGTTAATCATGTCATTGATTTTGTCTTCTTTATGGTATTGGTATAAACCCATACTCACTGTTATTCTAAATTCGCTGCCATCTTGTTTAAATGTAGTCATTTCTATTTTTTTACGAAGTTTTTCAGCCACAATAGTCGCCTGTCTAATATCAGTCATTGGTAATAGAAATAAGAATTCTTCACCGCCCCAGCGAGACAATGTGT
Organism: Pseudomonadales bacterium; assembly: GCA_022968985.1. GTDB lineage: Bacteria > Pseudomonadota > Gammaproteobacteria > Pseudomonadales > Natronospirillaceae > Marinicellulosiphila. Next base: position 18,721 of record JALJPK010000009.1, read on the forward strand.
CTTGTTCTCTTAAATTGTTTTCAAATAAACGTGCGACGGTTTTGATGACTTTATCGCCTTTTTCGTGGCCGTATTCATCGTTTATTCGCTTGAATTTATCAATGTCACACATTATTAAACTTAAATCGGATTGCGCTCGATGGTTACGTTTAAATTCATAACGAATATTTTCAATCATTCCACGACGGTTTAATAATCCTGAAAGCATGTCGTGTTTGGCTTGTTGTTCGAATTTCTGTTTGAGTAACTCTAAATCGTTGTATGATTTTTCTCTGATGTATTCATAAGCAACGAATAAACAGGTGACAGTGAAAAAAGAGTAAATCAAACGGGATTTGAATTCGAAACTATAGGTAGTACCCAGCAGAATGTCGTCAGGGTAAAAAAGCATTAAACAGACACTTAATGAAAAAATGGCAAGTGTGATTAACCCTCTTTGTAACCCACTAAAAAATAAAGTCACAGGTGGAATGATATAAATCCATAATGGACCTGTATTAGCTACCCCACCACAATAAATTAAATACAACATTAAAATCATTAATGTTGAAATCATAATGTTTTCAGAAATCACATAAGGGGATTTTATTTTTTTGATTTTGTGTAGCCAATAAGCTGAAAAAAATAAAAAACTGGTGATAAATAATACACTTGCGTGTATCCAATGCTGATCAAATAACGCTAATACAGCTAAAATAAACGTAATCAAATAACCAATAGTACTAGACGATTTAGTAACAATCGCTTGTTTAATCACTTCAGGATGCTCAGATTGATTGATGCCACTTAAAAAATAAGTCTTAAAATAAAATCTGATTTTTTTATTAAATTTCATATTGTTGTTGTCGAGTTATGGCTCAAGATGAAACTTAATAAATTTGGAATGTACAACATAGCTTCTCAATCCTAGTGACTATTAAAATTACAGCGTCTTTGAAATGTTACTGCTATATAGTTAGGTGAGTAAGGGGAATCAAAGCAAGGCTATTAAATCATAAATATTTTCAAAGAGGTAGTTTGAAAATTGAACAATCTAACAAAAGTCAAACAATCAATGCAACTTAATGCAACGTCATATTAAACTACAAAATATTACAGGTTTCAGTTACAATTGCGCACTATTTATAAACGATTAATTAAGGTCCTGTTTTAATGGAAAACACATACACTCCTAAGCAAATTGAAGGCAAGATTCAGCAACATTGGGCGAAAGATAAAGTATTTAAAGCCGTAATAGACGACAATAAAGAAAAGTTCTATTGCCTTTCAATGTTTCCATACCCAAGTGGTCGATTGCATATGGGCCATGTGCGTAATTACACCATTGGTGATGTAATTAGTCGTTTCCAAAGAATGAATGGCAAAAATGTGATGCAACCTATGGGTTGGGACGCATTTGGATTACCTGCTGAAAACGCAGCGATTAAAAACAAAGTAGCACCAGCAGGTTGGACAGTTGAAAACATCGATTATATGCGTAATCAACTTCAGCAGTTAGGATTTGCAGTTGATTGGGATCGAGAACTCACTACTTGTGAGCCTGAATATTATCGTTGGGAGCAGTGGTTCTTTACCCGCCTAGTTGAAAAAGGCATGGCGTATAAAAAGAAATCAGCAGTAAACTGGTGTCCAAATGACCAAACTGTTTTAGCCAACGAACAAGTACATGATGGATGTTGCTGGCGTTGTGACGCTAAAGTTGAGCGCAAAGAAATCACCCAGTGGTTCATTAAAATTACCGATTACGCTGAAGAGTTATTAGAAGAATTAGATAACTTAGATGGCTGGCCAGAAAGTGTGCGTACAATGCAGCGTAACTGGATTGGTCGCTCAAAAGGTATTGAAATGAGTTTTGCTGTTGAAGGGCAATTTTCTGAAACCATGCCAAATATAGATGTGTATACCACTCGCCCTGATACCGTTATGGGTGTTTCATATGTGGCAGTAGCAGCAGCGCATCCTTTAGCTAAACAAGCATCACTTAATAATTCGGCATTGGCTGAATTTATTGAGCAATGCAAAGTTATGACAACATCGGAAGCTGACATGGCAACGATGGAGAAAAAAGGCGTTGATACTGGCGTAAGTGCAATTCACCCATTAACGGGTAAATCAGTGCCAGTATTTGCTGCTAACTTTGTATTAATGGATTATGGCACTGGTGCAGTTATGTCTGTACCTGCTCATGATCAGCGTGATTTTGAATTTGCGCATAAATATGGCATTAAAATCATACAATCGATTAAACCCGCAAACGATGATATTGAAATCGACTTAAGCAAAGCTGCCTTCACTGAAAAAGGTGTGTGTGTAAATTCCGGTGACTCGTTTAAAGAGTTGGACGGTTTAGATTTTGATGCAGCATTTGATGTGATTTCAGCCAAATTGGAATCATTAGGTAAAGGTAATGTTCAAGTAAATTACCGTTTACGTGATTGGGGTGTTTCTCGTCAACGTTATTGGGGTGCGCCAATTCCAATGGTAAACCTAGAAAACGGCGAACAAGTAGCTGCTAAAGAATTCCCAGTTAGATTACCCACTGACGTAATAATGGATGGCATCAACTCACCTATTAAAGGTAATGCCGAATTTGAAAATATCATGTTTGATGGCAAGCCAGCTAAGCGTGATACTGATACGTTTGATACGTTTATGGAATCAAGCTGGTATTACGCACGTTATTGTTCACCACAATATGATGAAGGTATGGTTGATCCGGTTGAAGCAAACTACTGGTTGCCAGTGGATCAATATATTGGTGGTATCGAGCACGCAACGATGCATTTATTGTATTTCAGATTCTTCCATAAATTGTTACGTGACGAAGGGTTAGTTCAGGGTAATGAGCCTTGTAAACGTTTATTGACTCAAGGCATGGTATTAGCTGAGTCGTTCTATCGTCAAAACGAAGGTGGTTCAAAAGACTACTTCGGTCAAGACGCAGTAGAAATGGTAAAAGACGAAAAAGGCAAAGTAATCAGCGCCACATTAAAAGAAACCGGCGAAAAATTAGAATTAGGCGGCATGATTAAAATGTCTAAATCTAAAAATAATGGGGTGGATCCTCAAGCAATTATCGATTTATACGGTGCCGATACAGCGCGTTTATATACTATGTTCGCAGCGCCACCAGAGCAATCATTAGAATGGCGTGAAGACGGTGTAAGCGGGATGTCTCGTTTCTTACAGCGTTTATGGCGTTCAGTTACCGAATTTGTAGAAAAAGGTGAAATAACTGCAATAGATGTTAAATCCCTTAATAAAGCGCAAAAAGCATTACGTTTTAAAACACACGAAACCATTAAAAGTGTGACCATAGCTTACGGTGAAAAATACGCATACAACACTGCTATTGCTTCGGTAATGGAATTGTTAAATGCAGTGAATAAATTCAAAGGTAATGACACACAAGATTTAGCTGTAATCAAAGAATCGTTAGAATCAGCGATTTTAATGTTGTCGCCAGTAGTGCCACACATTACACATGAATTATGGGAGTTACTTTCTGATAACAACACAGCAGTTGTAGACACACCATGGCCAAGTGTTGATGAATCAGCATTAAAACAAGACAGTTTGTTATACATAGTACAAGTGAACGGCAAACTACGTGCTAAAATTGAAGTGGATGCACAAGCTTCGAAAGATCAAATTCAAGAATTAGCTTTTGCAGATGAAAACGTTAAAAGTTTTATTGAAGGCAAAGACATTAAGAAAGTGATCGTTGTGCCAAATAAACTAGTTAATATTGTAGCGGTATAAGGCTTAAGTGATGAATGACGATAAGTTTAAAGGCCCTAATGAATTGTTTGCACAGCTTGCTGGTAAAGTGAATGAGCTGATTGAAAACAAAGAACAAGTGGCACAAGACATTAAACAAAATGTACAAGGGTTGATGGCATCGGGTTTAAGTAAATTAGATGTGGTAACTCGTGAAGAGTTTGAAGTGCAAAAACAAATTCTACAACGTACACGCAAAAAATTGGATGACCTTGAAGCGATGTTCGAGAAATTAGATAAGTGATTGCTTTGATTTGATCGTTTTATAAAGCCCAACTTTAGAAATTTAGTTGGGCTTTTTTGTGAGTGTTTAAAAACAAGTAAAGAGGTTAATCAAAATCCACACAATAAAGCTCAGGGTGTTTGCCATCAATATCACGGTAAAACGCTTTAATCACCGCCATGTCTTTATCATACTCGCCAGTGGTTTTAAACATCGGACCAAACCCCATTTCTTTAGTTTTGAAATTTAAAAAAGCCAAACTAATTGGAATGTCCGCGCCATCTGCAATACGATAAAAACCAGACTTCCATTTAGTCACATACCCTCTTGTACCTTCTGGTGTAATCACAACATTAATATTATCTGTGTTATTAATAAGTTCAATATAACTGTCTACTACGTTACTCGCGTTAGCGCGATCAACAGCAATACCACTTAACCAGCGCATAATGACGCCTTTTTTTCCTGAAAATAAACTGGCTTTGCCCACCCATTTTACTTCCCATTTTTTGCTTAATACACAGCACATACCCCAGAAAAAATCCCAGTTACTTGTGTGTGGAGCAACAATGATGACGTATTTTTTTTCTTTAGGTAACTCGCCGACTATTTTCCATCTGAATAAAAATAAAATGCATTTTGCCAAAAAGGATAAAATAGGTAATGTGATTTTTGATTGAAATATCGTGTGTGTTTGTTGTTTGTTCATTAGCAATTTTGTCCTGCTACAAATCCTGAGCTAAATGCCCATTGGAAATTAAATCCGCCTAAATGACCGGTGACATCTAATACCTCACCTACAAAGTATAGTTTAGGCTGAAATTGGCTTTCTAGAGTTTTTGATGACACTTCGTCACAACTTACGCCGCCCAAGGTCACTTCGGCAGTGCGATAGCCTTCTGTGCCTCCGGGTTTAAATCGCCAAGCATGTACGTGTTGATCTAATTGGCTCAACTCTAAGTTGCTTAATTGCGCTAATTGTTTGCTTAAATTAAATGTGTCAAACCATACCTGAACAAACTTATTGGGCCAAAGCTGTTTTAAAATGCTGCCTAATGCTTTTTGGCTTGATTGTGTTTGTAAGTATTCACTTAATGTTTGATCGGGTAATAAATCGATGGCAACACTTTGGCCTTCATTCCAATAATTACTGATTTGTAATATCGCAGGGCCACTTAATCCACGATGTGTAAACAGTAGTTGGTGTGCAAAGCTTTGATTACCAATGCTGACTCTTACGGGTAAAGCGGTGCCCGATAACGTGGCAAGACGCTCTTTCTCTTTTGTATTCCATGTAAATGGCACTAAGCCTGCGCGTGTGGGTAATAACTTGTGTCCAAATTGCTTGGCTACTTCATAACCAAAACCGGTTGCACCCATGGTTGGAATACTTAAACCTCCAGTGGCAATAATTAATGATTCGCTTGTTACTTGGTAAGGTTTATCTGATGTTGTTAAATCTAGAGTAAACTCTGCATCTGATTGAATTTTATTAACTGTAGTTAAGCAACGGACCTCAACATCTAATGATTGAATTAATGCTTTTAGAAAATCTAAAAAGTCACTGGACTTATGCTGACAGAATAATTGACCTAACTCTTTTTCATAATGCTCTAAGCCGTACTCGCAAATTAACTCGATTAGACTCCACTGACTAAATTGCGCTAATGCCGATTTGAAAAAATGCGGATTAGTTGAAAGGTAACGATCATGTTCAATGAAATAATTAGTGAAGTTACAGCGTCCACCACCTGACATTAAAATCTTTTTACCAATTTTATTGGCGTGATCGATCACTAATACACGTTTGTGGCGTTTTCCAGCGCTATAAGCGGCGAATAGTCCCGCTGCACCAGCGCCTATGATCACACAATCGAACTTTTGATTATCTTTTTGAGTATTCAAAGTCTGTTTCTATTAAAAAAAGTTGAATTGTAAGGATATTTTTGAAAAAGACCAATATCTTCTTCTATAGTTAAAAATGAACTCCCTAAATGAATCCAATAAATGGCTCAGGTTATTAGCTTACCATTATCCAAAGAAGAGATTGCGGTGTTACAACGCAAACATGTTCTTGTGATTGATGATTTTGCAAATGTACGTAAATCCATCAAAGGCATGCTGCATACTATTGGAATTAAAAAAGTTGTAGAGGCCAATAGTGCTAACCAAGCTATTGTTGCTATGCGTGAAAATCATTTTGATGTTGTGATATGTGATTATAATTTAGGTCCTGGTCGTGATGGGCAACAATTATTAGAAGAAGTACGTTTTAATAATACCCTTTCATTTAGAACTGTTTACGTAATGATTACCGCAGAGACATCACGTGACATGGTAATGGGGGCAATTGAATTTCAACCTGATGATTATTTAGCCAAGCCGTTTGCATTTGATACATTAAAACAACGTATAGTTAGGTGGTTTTTACGCCAGAAAACTATGGATAAATTGTTTCTGGCGTTGGATAACAAAAATCATGAAAAAATAATAGAGCAAGCCAGTTTAGTCATTAACAAAGAGCCTCGTTTTAAAGTATTTGCACAAAAGAAAGCCATTGAAGCTTATATTGCATTAGAACAATGTGAAACCCCGCTTAAGATGATAAAAGAGATTAATGGGGATCGAGAGCAGTCTTGGACCAAAATTTATTTGGCTCAAATTGCATTGATCCAAAATAAAATGGATGATGCGGTTGATATTTTAAAAGAATCGATTGATAAAGACCCAAATCTTATCGGGGCTTATGATTTGTTAAGTGAATGTTATCTTAAAAAACATGATGACAAACGCGCCCAAGATGTTTTGCAAAAAGGGGTGCAACGATCACCAAGAAATATTGTTAGACAAAAAAATCTTGGCGAACTCAGTTTGAAGCTTGATGATATGATTACAGCCAGTAAAGCTTTTAAAGAGGTGGTGTCGTTGTCGGATCAAACCATGCATGACAGTCCAGATAATAATGAAAACTTAGTGCGCTCATTAAAAGCACAGCTTGATTTAATGGAAGATGAGAACCCTGAAAAAAGAAAGCTTCTACTTGAAGTTCAAAGCCAACTAAAAAGTTTTTCAACAAAGTATAAAGGTAACGATTCAGTTAGATTATTTTGTAAAGTTTTCCAGTATAAAATCGAGAATTCAACGTCGGACAAAGACAAAAGTAATGTGATGGATGGTTTCTTAGAAAAGGCATTAATGAATGCTGATGAAATCTCTGTTGATTTAGGTGAAGAAATTGCGCAATTATTATTTGAAGATGAGCGTTATAAAGACGTGGATCAATTAATTCATACCCTTAAAGAAAATCATAAGGGTGAAACTAAAATACTTGAAAAACTTGATGCCATTCAAGCGGAACCCGTTGATAAAGTCCAACGAGAAAAAGCACAAAAATTAAATGTACTTGCTTGTAAACAGTATGAAGAAAAGTCGTTTGAAAAATCCAGCGATACGTTTAATCAAGCGCTTAAAATTTCACCTCGCCATCCCGGTATGATTCTGAACTATATTCAATCACGAATGCAATCAGTGAATAAAGAAGATCATCCTATTAAAGTTGTGAATAATTGTATGGAGTACGCTGAGCGATTAAATTATTTAGAAAAAGACCATTATCAATATCAGCGCTATATCAATATTGTCAATAAACTTAAACAATATCAGAAGAAATATCATGAATGATCACAATAATTTAGATTTAGCGCTAATCATGGCCAGTATTGTTCATGATGTAAAAAATTCGTTGGGGTTAATTCAGCACCAAGTGGAAAGTATGGTGCCGCAATTACATGATAAAAACCCAGAAATTGCGGTGCAATTACAACAATTAAGTTTGGAAGCCGGTCGTATTAATCATGGATTAATTCACATGCTTGGTTTATATCGTCTAAAAGAAGGTATGTTAAGTCCATGTGATGATGAATGTTTTTTGATGGATGTATTAGACGATGTAAGAACAAAATTCATTTCAAGCTTAGAGGTTTTAAAAATCGAATTCACAGTGGATCAGCATGACCCTGATATGATCTGGAATTTTGATCAAACCATGGTGGATGGTATTTTAAGTAATGTGATTACAAATGCAATTCGCTACACCAAAAGCAAATTAATGTTATCGACTTATGAAGAAAATGGATATTTAGTGATACAAATAAAAGATGATGGTGATGGTTATCCTGAGAATATGATTCAATATGTACAACCTCAAACTCAGATGAATTATCAAACCGGTTCAACTGGGTTAGGGTTATATTTTTCAAGCCAGATAGCCCAAATGCATCAAGTGGGTGATAAACGCGGTTATATTGAACTTTCGAATGATAAACAAACCGGTGGTGCAATTTTTAGGTTATTTCTACCTTGAAAGGTAAAGTGGGGGGCGAGAATAAGAGAAATAATAAATAATCCTTGTAAATTTAATCAAAATCCGTAATCTCCGCTCCCGAGTTGGCCAGGCAATCGCCGCTTTTATTATTTGTAATTTATTATAAATATCTAAAAGGGGAGGAAAGTCCGGGCTCCATAGGGTAAGGTGCCAGATAACGTCTGGGGGGTGTGAACCCATAGCTAGTGCAGCAGAGAGAAGACCGCCTAAGCGTGTTTACACGACGGTAAGGGTGAAAGGGTGCGGTAAGAGCGCACCGCGCAACTGGTAACAGTTTGTGGCAAGGTAAACCTCACTTGGAGCAAAATCAAATAGGGTTCCACTAGGCGTGACCCGCGCCGGAACCGGGTAGATTGCTTGAGCCTTAGAGCGATTTAAGGCCTAGATGAATGATTGTCCACGACAGAACCCGGCTTACCGGCCAACTCACTTTTTTATTTTATAAAGATTTAAAGGATTATGAATAATATTTTGCAAGCGGAGCTAAGGTTGTTGTTTGGCTTCTCAAGATTGAATCGAACTAGATACATAGTTTATTCTTTTTTTTGTACACTTCTTCCATTAGCTATTTTTAATTTATATTTTTTTAATATCATTGAGTTTGTCTATTTTGGAATGACAGCATTACGCTCGAGTATGATATTAATTTTGTTATCAATATTACTTAGCTCTTTTTTCAGTCTTAAATTTACAATCCAAAGATTTAGAGATATTAATTCTAGATCTTGGTGGGCGATTACTTTTTTTTCACCCTCTTTTATTTTTGTTTTTCTGATTCTAAGTTCAATGAAGGGTGATCATTATGAAAACCGCTTTGGGCAACAAAATAATAATACTCATAAATGGGTGAGTATATTGGCAGTATTTATCTACTTTGCTATTGCACTTGTTGCGGTTGGCTACATCGTATTAAGTTTATATTTTTCGTTATGATGAACAACTAAGCGCTATATCAGGCTTATCTTTATCTGTTTCAAATCTAGCACACTCTTCTTTTTATCAAATGGATTTCTTACCACTTCACATAACGTTTCAAATTCGCAATAATCACCTAGATGCGCAAGCTCGATCGCTTGTTGAATCGTGTGGGTATGCAAAATATAATTTGGATTTTGGATTTTGGGCTTTTAATGTAGTTATGGTTTGGTTCTAATCAATTTTTTTGAGAGTGTAATAAAATTTCATATTGTTGATGTCATTTATCATACTATTCTAAATCTAAATCTAAATCTAAATTTCGTGCGCGTCCATTTTTTCATTAAACTGATAGGTTAATTGTCTGAAAAAATCAGATTGGCTTAATTGGTTCAAATTGAGTTGTTCACTCAATTGTTTGTTGATATGTACATAATGACAACTAGGTAATGCATTAGGGAGCTGGTTTGCAAAAAAATGCTTCACATAATTGTCTGTATGTCATGGAGTTATTTCATCCAAAGTTTATGGATTTGATGTTGAAACTGTTTGCTAATTGAGTTTTCGATACCTAGTTCCACACTCTTGCCAAATTTTTCCATAGGCGATTTTTTCACTTTAAAGCTGATTTCCCAAACATTGTGTGTTTCACAACAAGTGTTTAAAAATTCGTCTGAGGTGCTTATTTCATCAATTAAATTATGTTTGATTGCTTGTGATCCATACCAAACATCACCATTTGCGACTTCATCGATATCTAATCGGCGGCGATTTTGGTGTACAAACTCTTTAAATAATTCATGAGTTTCGTTTAAGTCTTCACGGAATTTTTCACGACCTTCTTCAGTGTTTTCACCTATCATAGTTAATGTGCGTTTGTATTTTCCGGCTGTATGTAACTCAACATCAATATCATGTTTTTTAAGTAATCTGTGGATATTGGGTACTTGTGCGACAACACCGATTGAGCCAATAACAGCAAATGGTGCAGCGATGATTTTGTCTGCGATACAAGCCATCATGTAACCACCACTAGCGGCTACTTTATCCACACATATTGTTAAATGAATGCCTTTGTCGGTGATACGCTTTAGTTGTGATGAGGCCAATCCATATCCGTGTACCATGCCACCAGGGCTTTCTAAATTAAGCACTACTTGGTCATCTTTTTTTGCAAATAATAAAATGGCACTGATTTCTTCGCGCATTTTATCCACTTGAGAGGCTTTGATATCTCCGTTGAAGTGTAAAACATAAATATTATTTTTTTCTTCCGATAGATCATTTTTTTGAAGCTTTTTAGATTTTTTCTCGGTTTTGGCTAATAGTTTTAATGCTTTTTTATCAAGAATGTTTTGTTCAAAACTCTTTTTGTATTTTTCTATTTTTTTATTTAGGCTCTTTATTACGATGCCTTCTTTTTTATTGTCTTGGTTTCCTTGTGCAGCACCTGCAATTATAGCCACAATGACAGCAACTAAAATAATTAGGGCAATAACCCATGTCGCTGTTTGGGCTAGATATTGTAAATATTCACTCATGATTAAGCTCGATTATAAAAAAAGCTTATTCTATCAACATGGTGTTTATTAACAACTGACTTTGTACCCTTATTAACAACTGACTTTGTACCCTTATTAACAACTGACTTTGTACCCTTTATTAATAACTAATTTTATACCCTTACTTAACAATTGATTTAATACCCTTATTAATTTAGTTAATGAGGTTTATTCAAATTGTTGCTCAGCTTGATCAATTAATTCATTGATATCACTTTCATCCATATGTAAAAACGTTTCAATGCAGTCTTTTACAAGGCTCCACTCTGTAGCGTGCTCAATGTTGTGACGCATAAAAATACATTTACGCGCAATTTTTATTACCGATAATAATACTAAGCTTTCTTCATTTAACTCTGAATTATCAAAAATCCCTTCACAGTGGTAGGTGTAATAAATGGTGGTACATTGAGGGTCGCTTATTCCCCACTGCTGAGCGATTAATGAAGAAAGTGTAGTGTGTGTTGTTCCGAATAATGTTTGTTCTCGTAGTGAAAGATCTAACAACCCACTTTTTTTGTGATTTTGATATATCTGAGCGTAATCAGTAAACCGATCTAACAATACTGGAATGCCTGCCATGTGGAAAAGGCCTAACATGTAAGCTGTTTCACCGTATTTGGGTTTTTCCAAAAAATGGCAAATGTTTAATGCTGCTTGAGCGATTTCGGTAGATAGTTGCCAAAAACTTGTTAGATCAATTTTAGCTGGTAAAGCCGTTTTAAGTGCAACAACTTTTACTAATGTTAATACGCGGTTAAAACCAAGCAGCATAACGGCTTGGGTAATGGAGTCGATACTTACACTTCTTGCGTATACTGGAGAGTTAATAATTTGTAGCACGGCTGAGGCAATACCAATATCTTTCGAAATCCATTGTGATATCAGATACATATTGGGGTCGGTTTTTTTGGCTTCAGTCAGGATGTTGATGAGTGTTTTAGGGCAAATAGGTAGCTGGATTCCCTCTAAAATTACCTTTTCTTCTGCAGTAGTTGTAAATGGCATAATACATCTTCAATATAAAAATTCTATATTGAGAATAGTTCAAATTTGATCGAATGACGTAGGGAACACAAGATTAATATCCTGTGCTTGATTCGTCTATTTGGTAATTTTGCATATCTACTCGGCTAACACCTGTAGTAAATGTGCCGTCTTCATTTAATTCAAACCAACGAAATCCGGGTAAACGATTGTCTAACTGATATTGATCTTGTTTAGGTTTAAACTGAAAACAAGTAGAAGGTGTCGACATATATTCAATGCCATTGATTAATTTTTGGCTTTCTTGATGCACATGACCCCAGGTAATAATTTTTACATGTTCATGATTGTGGATTTGCTCTAACAGGTAGTCACTATTTCTAATTTGTTGAGTGTCTATCCAGGCACTATCCATTAATATTGGGTGATGATGAAAACAAATCAAAGTTGGTTTTTTATTGTCTTCTAAATAGTTATTCATATTATCAATGCTTTGTTGTTCTACAAAACCATGAACTTTTCCATATACCCCAGAATTAAGCATAACAAATTGCCAATCGCCTATATCAAATAGTGGGTTTTCAAAGTTTTGTGTATCGGCGTCTCGCATTGCTGGAAGGCTGTCATGGTTTCCGGGAATCCAATGAACAGGGCAATCGAAATTTTGACACATTACTTCAATAAATTTACGGTAAGTATGAATGTTGTGATCTTGAGCAATATCTCCGGTCACAATTATTAAATCAATTTGTGGATGATCTTCTTTAATTTTATTCAAGGCGATCGAAAAACTAGAGAATGTATTCATTCCCTGTAACGAACAAACTTCATCTTGAAAAAGATGTGTGTCTGTAATTTGAATAACTTTTAATGTTTTATGCTCAGCCACTATTTTAATGCTCTTCTATCTAGTTGGAGGCGCTCTTAATGAATGAGCAATTTTTACATATCTAATTAGTAATATATAGGCTAAAAAATAACAATACTTCTAAGAAACCAATTAAAAGATCAGTTAATGATGATTTTTTTGCTGTAGATCCCAAATTTAACGATACAAATCAACCATTGTTCAAATAATTCATTGATTTGTTCTTTTTCATTTACCTGATGCATTTGTTCATTTGGGTAAGGATATGACCCTGAAAATTGTTTTCCATGCTCTGTGGCAACAATCTCAGCCATATTTAGGTCAAAGTACATACGTACATGTAATTTAAAATTGTGTAAATGGTCGTTAAGTGTCAAATGCTTAATATTAAATGTAAGTGATAGTGTGTATTTATCGCGTTGCGTCACTTTGAAATTAGCGAGTTGATTTAGAGAATCTAATAATATGCTGTATTCGTCTGTATTGTCTAAATTGGGTAACAATTTTATTAAGCGCAAGAAATTTTGCTCTTGTTTTGCATGATGGTTTTTAATGTCAGGCACATATTTCTTTTTTATCATATTTGCCATAAATCACGTAATTTAGATTCATTTATTATTAACCATTGTAGACTGATTAAAGCCGATGCATTGTTGATTTTACCTTGATTAACTAATTCAAATGCTTCGTTTTTTGAAATTACGACTACTTTGATGTCTTCAGATTCTTCTTCTACTCCATGAGTGCCAAATGCTTTTGAGGAATCCACATTTGCAATAAAAAGGTGTATTTTTTCATTTGTGCCACCTGGTGATGACTGATATTGGGTAATAGGGGTTAATTGACTGATTTCTACACCAGCCTCTTCAAATGCTTCACGGTGTGCGACCTCTTCTGGTTGCTCATCTTTATCAATTAAACCAGCCACTATTTCAAGTAACCATGCATTACCATGTTCAATTGCTCCAACCCGAAATTGTTCAATTAATACTATTTTATCTTTTAAAGGGTCAAACAGTAATACGCATACCGCATCGTGGCGAACAAGTAATTCTCGTTCTATAAATTGTGATTGACCGTCATAACGGTCGTGTTCGATAGTTAATTTATCCAATCGATAAAAACCTTCGTACAGAGTATTGCGTTTTGTAACATTAAATTTCATTTTATACGGTGACTTATGGCAGTTGATTTGAATTGTCAATAAGGCAAACTGTGCGCAATCTGCTAACTGAAATATTTGGCCAATAGGATATCAAACTTATGTTTAAAAAACTCACTTTAACTGCCTGCGTGGCATTAGGGGCGTTTCCCGCTTTTGCTCAAGAAGATTTGTTAAGTGTTTATAATCAAGCACTTGAGAATAACCCAGCTTTAAAAATGGCCGTAATTCAAAATGAATTAAATCAATTGGGTGTTAAAAGCGCGTTTGGTAATTTAATGCCAAGTGTTTCAGGTTCTATTAGTTATGGAGTTGGAGGGAATTCTGACAATAATTCTAATGCTGATATAGGGTTAAATGATTTCGATTTTAATTTTAATGAAGGTCAATTAGATTATTCAATTACTGTTAATCAGGCTATTTATAATAAAGCGGCTATTGATGGTTATGCAGCAGTTAAAATTAACGCTTCTAAATCAGAAGTGGATTTAAGTATTAGTCGTCAAAATTTATTAATGCAAGTTTCAACACAATATATAACTGTATTAAAATCGTATGATAGCTGGAAGACAGCTAAATCAGGATTAAATGCATCTTCTCGCCAAAAAGAGCAGGTTGAAAAAAGGTACGAAGTTGGTTTGGTAGCAATAACCGATGTTCAAGCAGCAAGAGCTAATTATGATTCAATGCGTGTTAGTGTTATTCGTTCTAAAGCACGTTATGAGCAGTCGTTATTAAGTCTATCAAATATAGCGGGCGAAAAATTTAAAGACATTAAATCATTAAATGATCAGTTTATGCCGGCTGTAGAATCTAAACCTTTAAATGTCTGGGTTGAGTCTGCGGTAGTTCACTCATTAGACATACAAAAAAGTAAATTAGAAGTTGAGCAGCAGCGAAAAACATTAGATGCTAGAAAAGCACTGCTTTTACCATCACTAGGTGGTAGTTTAAGTTATACATACACCGACCGATTTGACGATCACTCTGTAGAAGGTAATTCTTCTTCCGCTCAACTGGGATTGAGGTTGTCTATACCAATCTATAATGGTGGTATGGCTAGAACTGATATAAAAACAGAAGAATTAAAGTTAAGTTTGTTTGAACAACAATTAATGCAAACAACAATTAATATTCGGGCTAATATAGAAAATGTATATCGTCAAATTGAAGCAGATTTTGAAAATATTGAAGCTCAATTGTTAGCTATTGAATCCAGTAATGGTGCTTTGAAAGCTACGCAAGTAGGTTATGAACAAGGTAGTCGTACAATTGTAGAATTGTTAAATGCCCAATCTAATCTTTTAAATGCTCAATTGACACTGTCAAACGCTAAGTATGATTTAGTTATCAATCAGTTTACCTTACGCCAATCAGCAGGGGTTTTGTCTTTGAATGATATTGAATTATTGAATCAGTCTTTAATTAAATAATATTAAAATTCCCAAAAAAAACCTGACAATGTCAGGTTTTTTTATGTCTACGATTTAAAATAACATTTCAGGACTTAGGAATTCTGATGTTTCGTCTGTGTCTTCTCCGTTAATTTGATTTTCAAGAAGCTGGGTTTCATTCAATATAATCTGCACCTCGATATCAGATGTTTGATCAGACACCTTGGTAGGGGCGTATTTTTCTCTAAAAATTTCATGGGCCGAATTAATTTGGCCTGGTTGAGCTAATAATCCTGTTGTTGGATCAATTCTTAAACTGATAATACCAGGGGGTTGTGACAGTTTATTACTTGGTTTACCTTCTAAAGCCACTTTCATGAAATCTATCCAAGCGGGTAATGCTGCTTTGCCACCATACTCTCGAGATCCAAGAGGGATACTTGTATCGTAACCTATCCATACACTAGCAACATAATCACCATTAAACCCAGTAAACCATGCATCTACCGCATCGTTTGTTGTTCCTGTTTTCCCTGCTAAGTCATCACGCTTTAACGCTCTGTTTGCTCGGGTTGCTGTGCCTCTTTTTACAACATCTTGTAAAATATTTTGCATAATATAGGCTTCTTGTTCTGATATGACCCTAGGAGCGTATTTTGATTGAATGCTTTTTTGGGTTGTGGCATCAAGGCCTTCTAAAGGGAAGGTTGTGCCAAATTGATTACTGCTTTGATCAGTCCCTTTAGTTTGTGAGTGGGTTATAGATTCAAAATTTAATTCATAGGGTGTCGGAGTATCTAAACAATCTTTACAAACGATTTTAGGTGACGCTTGATATAGAATGTTTCCGTGCCTGTCTTCGATACGATCTATGAAATATGGATCGATTTTATACCCACCATTTGCAAAAGTAGCATAACCTGTCGCAATTTCGATTGGAGACATGACGGTGGAGCCTAAAATTAAAGTTAAGTCTTTGTTTAGTTCTTTAGAGTTAAATCCAAATCGTTCGGTGAAATTAGCAGCATAGGTAACACCAATTTCTTTGAGTAATCGTACGGCGGGAATGTTTCGAGATTCATATAATGCTTGTCTTAACGGTATTAAACCTTTGTATACATCTCCTGCATTTTTAGGACGCCAAATACCCGATTCGGCACCGTTATTTAAAATTATAGGAGCGTCATTAATTAATGTGGAAGCGGAGAATCCTTTGTGAAGAGCGGCAGTATAAATAAATGGTTTGAAATTCGATCCAGGTTGTCTTTTTGCTTGGGTAACATTGTTGAATTTATTTAGTTTAAAATTGTACCCGCCAACTAAGGATACAATTGCACCTGAATTAGGGTTAAGTGCGACAAATGCACCTGAAACTTTAGGAAGCTGTGAGAGTTTCCATTCTTGTTTTGTTTGATCAAATATAACTCGTATTAAATCACCTGTTTTAAGTATTTCTGCTGCTGTTTTAGGTTTTTCTGCTTGAGTTGAAGTTGTTTGGAATCGACTGGCCCATTTGAGATTTTCCCAATCAATGCTGATGACGCTGTCATTTTTAAGTATTGCTTGGATTGATTGTTCATCGACATTGATTACAACGGCGGGTTGTAATGCCGAAAAAGTTTGTTCATTTTTAAGGGCTGTTTTCCAAATTTTGGCTTTATCATTGAAGCTTAATGACTCATCGGTATTAAAGTGCTGTTCGGCTCCGTGATAACCGTGTCGAAGCATATACTGATCAAGGGTGTCCATAAGTCCAAAATTGGCTGCTTTTTGAAGTTTCGATTCAATAGTTGTATAAACTTTAAATCCTTCTGTGTAAGCGTTTTCTTTTGTAATATTATCGAAAATAAATGTTCTTGCCATTTCTGCAATGTAATCTGCATTTAATTCAGGTGTATTATTGAGTTTTGACGCGGTAATAGGGGCGTTTTTTGCATTTTGATATTCTAAATCTGATATGAAACCTTCATTGTGCATGCGTCTTAATACAATGTTTCTACGTTTAATAGCATTTTTTGGGTATGAAATCGGGTTTGCAAAAGAAGGAGATTGATGAAGCCCTGCAATCATGGATAATTCTGCTAAGCTTAAATCGTTTAAATCCTTACCGTAATAAACATCAGCGGCAGCTTGAATACCATAGGCATTATGACCTAAAAAATGTTTGTTAACATATAGTTCGAATATTTCTTGTTTTGATAGGTCTTTTTCGATTTGTATAGCTGTAAAAACTTCTGCCCATTTTCGTTGAAACGTTTTGGCACGAGTGAATAGAATGTTTTTAACAACTTGTTGAGTTAAGGTAGATCCGCCACCTTGTTGCTCTCCAGTTGAAACTAGTTGGGCAATTGAGCGTAAAATACCGTTAAGATCAATTCCACTATGGTGCTCAAAATGCTTGTCTTCAGTAGCAATAAGGGCTTGTATGAAAAAAGTTGGAATCTGTTCGTATAATACAGGTGTCCGTCTTTTTTCACCAAATTCAGCAATTAATTGGTTGTCACTGGAATAGACACTCAGTGGTATTTGTAATTTATGTTCTTTTAATTTGTTAATGTCCGGTAAGTCGGGTGATAAAACGATGTACACACTCGAGCAAATGAGAACGATGACACAAACGGACATAAAAAAGGTTATTGTTATAAACTTTGCAATTTTTACGGTTAATTTCATGTTTTTCCTATAAAACTAGATGATTTAGTTGGAAGATGATAAATATGGTAGGTATTATAAAGCAAATCCCAAACTTTTATAGATTGCGAATTAAACAATAGTATTATCTAATAGTTCCAAATGTTGGCTGATTGTTATTTAGTTACTCAATGCAAAGTATTAGTTATTAATAGGAAACCACCTGTAATGGCTTCATTAAAGAATAAAGATAAGAGAATTTTAGGTGTCGATATTAGTTCGACATCCGTTAAATTACTCGAGATTGGTCGAGGCTCTGATGGGTTTCGTGTCGAGTCATATGCGGTAATGCCTTTACCTGAAAATTCGGTAGTAGAAAAAAATGTAAATGATATTGATGCGGTTGCGGATGTTATTAAAAATGTTCTAACCAAAAGTCGTAGTAAATTAAAGCTATCAGCTGTTGCTGTAGCAGGTTCTGCTGTGATTACAAAAACCATCGAAATGAATAGTGGAATGTCTGAAGATGAAATGGAGTCTCAAATTCAAGTTGAGGCTGATCAATATATTCCATTCCCACTTGATGAGGTTGCATTAGATTTTGAAGTAATTGGGCCAAGTGCCAAAAATGATGGCATGGTAGAGGTTTTACTTGCTGCTTGTAGAATTGAGAATGTTGAAAATCGTGAGGCTGCAGTCGAAATCTCTGGATTACAATCATCAGTTGTTGATATTGAAGCATTTGCAATGGAAAGAGCTGTTGGTTTATTGCAATCACAATTTGAAGCTGAAGATAATCTAACTGTAGCGGTTGTGGATATAGGTCACACAATGACTACTTTAAGTGTTATTGCTGACGGTAAAACAATATATACACGTGAGCAATTATTCGGTGGGAAACAATTAACTGAAGAAATTATGCGCCGTTATGGTATTGCGCATGATGAAGCTGGAAAAGCTAAAAAGTTAGGTGGTTTACCTGATGATTATGATTCTGAAGTGTTAGGGCCATTTAAAGATGCGGTAGTGCAGCAAGTTAGTCGCTCATTGCAGTTTTTCTTTGCAGCAACATCGTATAACGATGTTGATTATATAATTTTAGCTGGCGGTACAGTTGCTATTGCGGGATTATCGAATCTTATTGAAGAAAAGATTGGAACAAAAACGATAATAGCCAATCCTTTTGCGAATATGACAGTCGCACCAAGGGTGAATGCAGTATCCCTAACAAATGATGCGCCTTCGCTGATGATTGCGTGTGGACTTGCGTTAAGGAGCTTTACAGATGGCAAATATTAATTTACGTCCTTGGCGACAAGAGCGCCGAGATAGACTTAAAAAAGAATTTTTTAATATTTTAGTTTTAGTATTAATTGTAAGTGGTGTTATTGCCTCCGGTTGGTATTTCTATACTACTAAAGTATTGGACAATCAAATTGCCCGGGTGCAAATGATTGAAAAAGAAAATAGTAGGCTTATTAAAATCATCTCTGAAATTAAAGAGTTAAATCAAAAGAAAGCAAATTTGTTACGACGTATGAATACAGTTGCCGATTTAAATAGTAATAGATCGCAACCTGTTGAAGTATTTCAAGAATTTGTTACTTTGGTTCCTAAAGGAGTTTATTTAACTGAGTTGTCACGTAAAGGTGATAATATTTCACTGTCGGGTGTTGCTGATCGAGTAAGTTCTGTTTCGGATTTTTATAGATCGATAGAGTTGTCGGACTCAATAAAAGAAGATTATGTTCCAGGATCTGTTAAAAATCGTAATCCTGGTAATCCAAATGATGAATCGGTTGTATTTAGTATTAAAATGAAACTGAAAAGTAATCAGGAGGAGCAATGAATATAAATAAAATGATTGAAGAGCTAAAATATTTTGATGTAACTAGCTTGAATGATCCTCAAACATGGGGGACTTTACCTACTTTAGTTAAAGTTTTGTTTTGTTTACTTCTAACTGTCGCTGTTATTGCAGGTGGTTATTTTGGTGTAATCAAAAAAACATATGAAAAAATTGACTCACAAATTCGTTTAGAAAATTCGAAAATGGTCACTTTAAAAACTAATGCAGCTAAAGCAGCTGGGCTTGATGAATTAATAGTTCAATTGGCTACTGTTGAAGCTAAAATCTCAGAATTTACTGGTAAACTTCCTAAAGTAGTAGATATTCCAGGAATGATGGATGACTTAAACTCTTCAGCTACTGAAAATGGTTTAGAGATGGGGAACTATGATTTTTTGAATACCATTCAAAGTAGTGAATATAAAGTATCCCCAGTTAAAGTTAATTTAAAAGGCAGTTATCATGAATTCGGTACTTGGATGTCATCAGCTGCTTCATTACCTAGAATTGTGACACTACATGATTTTACTATTAAAAAGCGAAATGACTCTGAATTATTAGATATGGTTATTACAGCTAAAACTTATAGCTCTAAAGATGAATAATAAGGTGGGAAATATGAAAAAATTATTGATTGTTTGTACCCCCCTATTATTTGCGGGTTGTATGAATTTAAATGATAATGCAGATTTACAAAAGAAAATTGAAGATACAGTTAATAATGCACCTATAAAAATAGAAAAGATTGTGCCTCCTGAAGATCCAATTGAATTTGTTTATTCAGCAGCTGGGAATCGTAGTCCTTTTCAAGCAGAAAAAGTGTTACTTCCTATTCCAAAAGATAGAGAGAATGCAGTTTTCCCTATAGCTGATCGTACACCTGAACCTCTTGAAGAAGTAAGGATAGAGAATATTAGTATGGTTGGTACGTTAGGTTTTGAAGGTGGGGATTTAGTTGCTTTAATTCGAGTAAGTGCTTCGGACGATTCAAATGGTGTATATCCGGTGAAAGTCGGTGAATATTTGGGTTTAAATCACGGGAAAATTATTTCAATTAATCCTTCGCATATATCGATTAATGAAATAGTGTCACAAGGCAAAAGTAGTTGGCAGGCCCGTCCTAGAACAATACAGTTAATCAATCAGTAGTTGGTGGAAAAATGAATATAATAAATTTCAAAAACTTAAATACAGCGAATCAGAATATGTTAGTACGTCTAACAGTAATCTTTTTAATGCTCATCATTTCGAAAGCTACATTAGCTACTGCTTTGATTGAAATGTCAGTCAGTAATACTTCAGATACCACAGCAGAACTGAAGATGGTGTTTGACGATCGAGCTCCTGAAATTGAGCATTTCTTAATTAAAACCCCAGCTAAATTATCAGTTGATTTAATGGGAGCTTCAAGTTCACTAGAAAAGAAAAGTTTTACTTATTCAGGTGGATTGGTAACTTCAGCTTTTGTCCTACCAGTTCAGGGTAAGGTAAGAGTTGTTCTTTCTTTAAACGAGGCAGTTCAGTTTAAAGTTAGTGATTCAAGTCCAAATGAACTAATTTTACTTTTAGGCAATTTATCTGCTGCAGAATTAGAATCTTCAGTTAACGCAACTGACAATATTGACGATTTGGTAATCATTGATGGAAATGACTCTTCAGAGGGGGTGTCTATTTCGAGTTCTACAGTAGGGTTTGATAATCAAAACTCTGTTACTTCTTCAAAATCAAATAAACCAATGATTGAAGATATAGATTTTAAAAGAACTGAAGATGGGGCAGGTCAGGTAATTATCAAGTTTAATACATCAAAAGTTAACGCTGATATCAGTAAAGATGGAAGCGATGTCGTTGTAGTGTTTGATCAAGTTGAAGTTCCAATTAGTATTGCTCAAAAATTAGATGTGATTGCATTTGGTACACCTGTGCAAACTTTTGAAACTTTTGAAACTAAGGATGGATCTTCATTAGTGATTCAAGCTAAAGGTGATTTTGAACAAATTTCCTATCAAATAGAAAATAAATTAGTAGTTGAGTTTATCCCGATTTCTGCAATTAAGGCTGAATCTGCACGTAAACAAAAAGATTTGTATGTAGGTAAGCGTATTAATATGAACTTCCAGAAAATTAAAGTTTATGAAGCTTTAAATATATTAGCGCAACATAATGGTTTAAATTTAGTCGCTGATAATATTGAAGGTGAAATTAGTTTAAAGTTAGATGATGTTCCATGGGATCAAGCGTTGGATGTTATTCTTAAAATTAAAGGTCTTGATAAGCGTATTACACGAAATGTAATGTTAGTTGCAAGTGCTGATAAATTAGCTCAAGCAGATTTAAAACGAATCGAAAGTGAGCAACAAGCAATAGAGTTACAGCCGTTATTTACAAAATACATAAAAATTAATTATGCAAAACCAGCAGAGATACTCTCAATATTAATGAATATATCTAGTGATCAAGGTGTGTCTGATGGAAATGGTTTAGATAATGGTGCAGGTGCGAGTTTTGTATCAAGCAGAGGCACATTATCAATTGATAACCGTACTAAAATATTAATTGTAAATGATACTGCTGATAATATTGCTAGAATTGAAGAAGCGATTGAAATCTTTGATGTACCAGTTAAACAAGTGTCAATTGAAGCTCGAATTGTTGTAGCAAGCACTTCGATAGGTAAGGAATTTGGTGTTCAATGGGGTACTGATATAGCTCCCATTGGGCTAGGCGGATCAAATAACTTGTTGTTAGGTGGGAATTTAGCTACTACGAATAGTATGCGAGGTGGATCTTACACTTATGATGCACCTTCAAGTTTATCAGTAGGGTTACCGGGAACTGAAGCGGCGCAAAGTTATGCTTTAGGCTTTGCTTCTAATAACTTTGCATTAGACTTAGAGTTGTCAGCATTAGAGACTGCCGGTAAAGCCGAAGTTGTTAGTCAGCCAAAAATAGTTACAGTAGATGGACAGGAAGCGACTATTATATCGGGCAAACAAGTTCCATATCGTTCTGCTGATGGGTCAACGGCATTTAAAGATGCAGGGCTTTCATTAACTGTAACCCCTAGAATTACACCTGATAATTCAATGTTCTTAGAGTTAACTATTACTCAAGACTCCATAGGCGATCAAACAAGTGATGGGTTGTTAATTGATACAAATATGATTAAAACTCAGGTTTTGGTTAAAAACGGTGATACATTAGTGCTTGGTGGTGTATATCGTATTGAGCAAATTGAAAATAAAACACAGGTTCCATTTTTTGGTAATCTCCCAATTATTGGTAATTTGTTTAAGAAAACGACATTGATAGAACAGAAAAATGAATTGTTGATTTTCATTACGCCTCGTTTAATTGATGACGGGATTGTGACTCAATAAATTCATGAACAAAAATATTATACTAGTTGGGCCGATGGGTGCTGGAAAAAGCACCATCGGCCTTTTGCTTGCTGATGCATTAAATTTTGAATTTCGTGATACTGACAAAGAAGTAGAAGATTCAACAGGTGCAAATATTCCTTGGATATTTGATGTTGAAGGTGAATCTGGATTTCGTGAACGTGAAAATCAAGCAATAAATGACCTAGTGAAATTACCGGATGCAGTTATTGCAACTGGTGGTGGTGCTGTCAAAAGAAAAGATAATCGAGAGTTATTAAAAGAATTTGGGTTAGTCGTTTATTTAAAAACAAGTGTTGAGCAACAATTAATTCGAACACATAAAGATACTAATAGACCCTTACTTCAACAAAAAAATCCAAAAGAAATATTAACTGAGCTATTACAGCAAAGAGAGCCGTTCTATCTTGAGTTAGCAAATCTCACTGTTGATACAAATTTAAACTCTCCTAAACACATTGTTGAAAAAATAATTGAATACAAAATTAAATATGAATTATCAAACGTTAAAAGTTGATCTAGCAGATCGAAGTTACCCAATATTTATTGGTCCTGATTTAATTACAAACTCTAAGTTAATACAGAAGTATATATCAGGTAAAAAAGTGCTTATTGTAACTAATGAGACTGTAGCACCCTTATATTTAGATATTTTAAAAAACAGCTTAGAAGGCTTGGAAATTGATCAGATAATTTTACCTGATGGTGAACAATTTAAAACATTAGATACTGTTAATTCGATTTTTACCCATTTATTGGAAAATAAACATTCTAGAAAAACCACGTTAATTGCATTAGGTGGTGGGGTAATTGGCGATATGACTGGTTTTGCAGCTGCAAGTTATCAGCGTGGTGTAGACTTTATTCAAATTCCAACCACTCTTTTATCTCAAGTAGACTCATCGGTTGGTGGTAAAACAGGTGTTAATCATAAGTTAGGTAAAAATATGATTGGTGCTTTTAAGCAACCTAAGGCTGTTTTTACTGATACAAATACTTTAAAAACATTACCAAAAAAAGAGTTGGCTGCAGGGATTTCCGAAGTTGTTAAATATGGTTTGATTATTGACTATTTGTTTTTTGAATGGTTAGAGAAAAACATTGAAGGTATTTATGAGTTGGATGAAAAGACTATTCAGTATGCGATTAAGCAGTCATGTTTAGTAAAGGCTGACGTTGTAAATCAAGATGAGCTTGAGGCAGGTGTTAGAGCTTTGTTAAATTTAGGTCATACGTTTGGTCATGCTATTGAGACTGCACTTGGTTATGGAAAGTATCTACATGGGGAAGCTGTTGCTATAGGGACAGTCATGGCGTCATATTTAAGTGTGCTGGAAGGTAAAATAAGTTATGCCGACCATATTAGGATAATTGAATTATTTGAGAGAGTGGATTTACCAGTGTTAGCGCCTGAATCTATGACTGCAGATGATTTTATTGAAAAAATGTCAGTAGATAAAAAAGTATTAGATGGTAAGTTACGCTTAGTTTTATTTGAAAAGATGGGTGAGGCTATAATCAGTGATTCATTTGATCAAGAAAAACTAATCCAAACTTTAAATACTAAAAACTTTAGAAACTTTAGCTGATCAAATTAAATTGGCATAAATAGGGAATTGTAATGGAATATCTTGATTATTATGGTTTGGATTTTGATCCTTTTGAATTGCCTGTAGATTCTATTTTTTCAAGTGCTGGAGGTCGAGTTCAGTTACTTGAGAAAATAGAGCATTTGGTTGCATTTAGTGAATTAAATATTTTTGTATATGGTCAGCAAGGAATAGGTAAAACAAATTTTTTAAAGCATTTAATTGAAAGTCCAAGTGCGATGTGGCGAAGTATTTATTTACCAGTTTCTGCTGAATTTGTTTTTGATGATATTCTTGAGTTAATTTTATCAGAGTATAATCTATCATTAACTCAAAATTCTTCATTATCTGTAGTTGCCGCAGAAATAAGTGAGGTGCTTCAATTAAGTAATCAAAGTGTATTGTTACTTAGTTTTGATGATGCTCATCATTTACCTAATGAAATATTTAATCAATTATTAGAGTTGAAAAAAGCATTTGAAAAATTTGAAATTCAAATAAAAATTTTATTTGTCGGTGAGCAAGAAGGTTTGGAAGCTAATTGTGATTATGCCGAAGATTCTAGGCGGTCATATCATTTGTTTTTGGAACCATTAAGCTTAGATGATACAAAAATCTACTTGTTATCGTACTTTCAAAAAGCGGGTAAATCTGAAAAGCTGCCCTTAAGCTCTTTTGATATAAAACGTATATTTGAAATGAGTCAAGGAATTCCTTATAAAATCAATATTATTACCCCTGAGTATCTCCTGCAAGCATTGGATCAACCTAGTAAAAACTTACGATTACCTGTGATTAGAGTTATGTTGGGGCTGTTGGGGTTGATTATTTTGATTGCACTGTTTTATTTTAAGCAGTCACAATTAAATGAAGAAATTAATATAGTGCCTAAAAAAGATAATATTGAAAAATTAGTTTTAAATTCTTCTGTTATGCAAAAATTAGAAGCAGCAAGTGAAGTTATTGACTTATCTGAAAAAAATGTGGAGCTCGATACTAAAGTTGAAGCTATGGTTGAAAGTGGTCTGATAGGAATGGGTGTTTTAAAAGAAGTTCAAACTAAAGTTAATACACATATTGAGCCTGTTGTTGAATTATTAACGCATGATGAGTCTGATATTATGCCTGCAGCTGATTTAATACCTAAAGTTGATTTAATAAAAGAAAATATAGATATTGCACTAAATATTAGCCAGGTTGCAGTGCAGCAGAAAATCCTTGAAATTAATCATTTTACAGTAAGTAATGACTGGTTTAGAAGTAATTCTGGTTGGGTTTTACAGGTATTGGGTTCACATAAAGAAATAAATGTAGATGAATTTGTGGCTAAATATCCGCAGTATCAATGGCGTAAATATCAGCGTATTTTGAATGCTAAAATTTATTTTGTAATTGTCTTAAGCGGCTTTGATACAAAGGCTGAAGCGGCAAAAGTATTAGTCAAAACCCCCTCTGAAATTAGAAAACTAACCCCCTGGAATAGATCGATTGAATCTATTCGTCCTCTACTAGATCATTAGTTAAAAACTGTTCAATTCCCCAAAAATTTGAATATAGGCAGATGTATGTGTATCATACCCTGCCCATTTTTGCTTAGTCTTAGCAAATATTAAAGGGGATAGGCGCGTCTATTTATTATGTATATTGATTAAGTCGCCAAGAGATTATAGGTATGTTCACTTTGGATGTATCTGATGTATTTGATTTTGAAATAAGAGTCCGATCCGATGAGTAAAGGTTTATATAACCCAAGCGAATTTAAAGATAACTGTGGTTTTGGTTTGATTGCCCATATGCAAGGCGAGCAAAGTCACCGTTTGTTAAAAACAGCGATTGAATCACTAACTTGCATGACCCACCGTGGCGGTATTGCTGCCGACGGTAAAACGGGTGATGGTTGTGGTTTATTACTGCAAAAGCCTAATGCATTTTTACGTGCAGAAGCTATATCTTTATTTTCACATGAATTAAATGAACGTTATGCCGTTGGCATGATCTTTCTAAATGCAGACGATATAAAAGCAAATACTGGACGTGAGGCACTTGATAGCGCTCTTACTAAAGTAGGGCTAAACGTAGTAGGTTGGCGTGAAGTGCCAATCGATACTTCAGTTTGTGGTCCGATGGCGTTAGATTGTCTACCTAAATTCGAACAAGTGTTTGTTGAAGGTGATGGTTTAACCCCTGTCAAATTTGCAATTGAATTATTCCGAGCTCGTCGTTTTGCTGAACAAGCAATGATCGATGATTCAGATTTCTACATTTCGAGTTTAGCAGAAGAAACAATTTCATATAAAGGCTTAGTTATGCCTGTTGATTTGCCAGGTTTCTATAAAGACCTGAGTAATGAAAAATTAGAAACGGCTATTTGTGTGTTTCATCAACGTTTCTCAACGAACACCGCCCCTAAATGGCCATTAGCTCAGCCTTTTAGAATGCTTGCGCATAATGGCGAAATTAACACTGTTGAAGGCAACCGTAACTGGGCGCGTTCACGTGACAAAAAACTTGTTAGTAAGTTAATTCCAAATGTTGAAGAATTATTGCCAATTGTTAATACAACGGGTTCTGATTCATCAAGTATGGATAACTTATTAGAAATGCTAGTACTTGGTGGAATGAATATCTTCCAAGCTTGTCGTACGATGATTCCACCGGCATGGCAAAATGTTGAAACAATGGACCCTGATTTAAAAGCGTTCCATGAATTCAACTCTATGCATATGGAGCCTTGGGATGGCCCGGCAGGTGTAGTGATGACTGACGGTCGTTATGCGGTTTGTTTATTAGATCGAAATGGATTGCGTCCATCTCGTTGGGTAATCACTAAAGATGGTTTTATTACTTTAGCGTCTGAAATCGGAACTTATGATTATAAACCTGAAGATGTTGTTGCTAAAGGTCGTGTAGGGCCTGGTCGTATTGTAGCAATCGATACTAAAACTGGTGAGTTCTTACAGACCGAAGAGATCGATAATAAATTAAAATCAACACATCCTTACAAAAAATGGCTTAAAGAAAATGCCGTTCGCGTAACAGCAAAACTTCATGAAAACGAAAATGAAGTAAAAGTGGTTGATAAAGAAAGATTAAAATCTCAAATGAAGTTACATCAAGTGACATTTGAGGAGCGTGATCAAGTACTTCGTCCATTGGCTGAAACCGGTCAAGAAGCAATTGGCTCAATGGGTGATGATACACCTATGGCTGTATTATCAGATCGAGTACGTAATGTTGCGGATTATTTCCGTCAGCAATTTGCTCAGGTAACCAATCCACCTATCGATCCACTTCGTGAAGCGGTTGTTATGTCATTAGAGACGATCTTAGGTGGTGAAGGTAATTTATTCTACCCACAAGCGCATCATGCAAAACGCATAATCTTAGGTTCACCTGTTTTATCGCCATTGAAATTCAAGCATATCTTGTCACAAACGGATCCTTTATTTGCTAATGGCAAAGTTGAATTGTCCTATGAACATGGTCAAGATTTAAAATCTGCCATCAATAACATATGTGATCAAGTAGAAACGTTAATTGCTGAAGGTAAGGTGATCATTATTTTATCTGATCGTAATGTTGGTTCAGATCAATTAATGATTCCTGTACTAATGGCGTCTGGTGCTGTACATCATCGTTTATTAGACAAAGGTTTACGTGCTGATTGTTCAATTATTTTAGAATCCGGTTCAATACGTGACCCACATCAATATGCCGTTGCATTTGGTTTTGGTGCCACTGCTGTATACCCTTATTTAAGTTATAAAGTAATTGATGATCTATTAGATACCAAAGAAATTTTGGGCGAACGATTCGAGTTACATAAAAATTATCGTAAAGGCATAAACAAAGGCCTTTATAAGATTATGTCTAAAATGGGTATTTCTACCATTGCTTCCTACCGTGGCGCGCAATTATTTGAAGCGATTGGATTGGGTGAAGAAATATCACAAATGTGCTTTAAAGGTGTGGTTTCACGTATTAAAGGCGCAACGTTTGAGCATTTTAATCAAGATCAAATCTTGTTGGCAAAATTTGCAAAACAAGCAAGAAAACCAATATTACAAGGCGGTAACTTAAAATACGTTCATGATGGTGAATATCATGCGTTTAATCCTGATGTAATTCAAGCGATTCAAGACGCTGTACAAACAGGTGAACAAAAGCATTATGATCGTTATAAAAATTTAGTAAATACTCGTCCCACTGCAACCATACGTGACTTGTTAACGATTAAATCTGATCGTAAATCAATCAGTATTGATGAGGTTGAGCCGTTAGAATCACTATTTACTCGATTCGATTCAGCTGCAATGAGCTTAGGTGCGTTGTCGCCAGAAGCTCACGAAGCGTTAGCGCAAGCTATGAATGAATTAGGCGGACGCTCTAACTCAGGTGAAGGCGGAGAAGATAAAAGGCGCTACGGTACAATCAAGCGCTCTAAAATCAAACAAGTCGCATCAGGTCGTTTTGGTGTAACACCAGAATACTTACGTAGTGCAGAAGTGATTCAGATTAAAGTGGCTCAAGGCGCTAAACCTGGCGAAGGTGGACAATTACCCGGTGGTAAAGTTAACCAATTAATCGCTTCGTTACGTTTTTCAGTTCCAGGGGTGACATTAATTTCACCTCCACCACATCATGATATTTATTCAATTGAAGATTTAGCTCAATTGATTTATGACTTAAAACAAGTTAATCCCGCTGCTTTAATTTCTGTTAAATTAGTATCAGAGCCTGGTGTCGGAACGATTGCTGCCGGTGTGACAAAAGCTTATGCAGATTTAATTACGATTTCTGGTTATGACGGCGGTACCGCTGCTTCACCATTAACGTCAATTCGACATGCCGGTTCTCCATGGGAATTAGGTTTGAGTGAAGTGCAACAAACACTTCGTGGTAACGATTTACGTGGCAGAGTAAAAGTTCAAGCCGATGGTGGTCTTAAAACAGGTTTAGATGTATTAAAAGCTGCTTTGTTAGGCGCTGAAAGTTATGGGTTTGGTACAACACCAATGGTTGCCTTAGGTTGTAAATACTTACGTATTTGTCATTTAAATAACTGTGCAACAGGTGTTGCCACTCAAAACGAATACCTTCGTGAACAGCATTACATTGGCACAGTTCAAATGGTTAAGCATTTCTTCACTTTTGTAGCGCAAGAAGTACGTGAACTATTAGCGCAAATGGGTTATCGCTCATTACAAGAAGTAATAGGTCATACTGAGTTGTTAGAACAAAATGCTGGTAAAACAGAAAAACAAACTCATATCGATTTAAGTGATCTATTATTTAGTGATCAAATTCCAGCTGATAAACCACATACATCCCAAGTGGAACGAAACCCACCATTTGATAAAGGCGAAAAAGCCGAAGCGATGATCAAAGAGATTCTACCAGCTATTAAAGCAAAATCTGGTGGCACATTTGAATACCATATTGGTAACTGTGATCGTTCAATTGGCGCACGTATATCTGGTGAAATTGCTGCAGAGCACGGCGATTTAGGCATGGTAAACGCACCAATTACATTGAACTTAAAAGGTATTGGTGGTCAATCATTCGGAGTATTTAACGCCGGTGGTTTGATACTAAGTCTTGAAGGTGATGCGAATGATTATGTAGGTAAAGGCATGGCTGGTGGTGAAATTTCAATTTTCCCACCACAAGGTTCTGACTTTAAAACACAAGAAACCTCTATTATTGGTAATACCTGTTTGTATGGTGCTACTGGTGGTGAAATCTACGCAGCAGGTTGTGCGGGTGAGCGATTCGCGGTACGTAACTCTGGTTGTGTGGCTGTTATTGAAGGCGCTGGTGATCACTGTTGTGAATACATGACGGGTGGTCAAGTTACTGTTCTAGGTCAAACAGGCACTAACTTTGGTGCAGGTATGACAGGTGGTTTCGCTTATGTTTTAGATTTAGAAAATGATTTCTTTGATCGTATTAATAATGAATTAATCGATATTCATAGAATCAATAATGAAAATACAGAAGGCCATAGAGAGCATTTACGTGAGCAGAT
This sequence comes from Pseudomonadales bacterium, assembly GCA_022968985.1. GTDB lineage: Bacteria > Pseudomonadota > Gammaproteobacteria > Pseudomonadales > Natronospirillaceae > Marinicellulosiphila. The sequence continues at coordinate 49,494 of JALJPK010000009.1, forward strand.
TGAAAAATTTGTAGTCAAAACAAGCAGTAAATGGGGTCAAGAAATTCTAAATAATTTCGATGATTATCAAGCTAAATTTTGGTTAGTTAAGCCAAAAGCGGCAAGCTTGAGCAAATTATTAGACCACACTCGCGCTCAAACTGAGTAAAAGTGTAATATTGGTTAATCAAAACGGATACTCATTTGAGTTGAAGTAGGTAAAAGAATATGACAAATAGATTAAATAACGTCTTTCAATTTGTAGACGTGGGTCGTAAAGACCCAAAGAAAATTGAAATCAGCAAACGTCAGCATGAGTTCGTAGAAATCTACGAACCTGCTTCTCAAGAGCATACGGCTGATCAATCTCATCGATGCTTAGAGTGTGGTAACCCGTATTGTGAATGGAAATGTCCTGTACATAACTACATTCCAAACTGGTTAAAGCTAGTGAGTGAAGGCAATATTATTGAAGCGGCTGAATTAAGTCACCAAACTAACTCACTACCTGAAGTATGTGGCCGAGTTTGCCCGCAAGATCGTTTATGTGAAGGGGCTTGTACTCTGGAGGACGGTTTTGGTGCAGTGTCAATTGGTAATACTGAAAAGTATATTACCGATACAGCTATTGCAATGGGTTGGAAACCAGACATGAGTCAAGTTGTTAAAACTGACAAACGTGTTGCTATTATTGGTGCTGGCCCAGCGGGTTTAGGTTGTGCGGACATTTTAGTGCGTAACGGCGTAACACCAGTAGTATTTGATTTGAACCCAGAAATTGGTGGATTATTAACCTTTGGTATTCCTGAGTTTAAATTAGAAAAATCAGTGATGACCACACGCCGTAAATTATTCACAGGAATGGGTGTAGAATTTCGATTAAATACAGAAATTGGCAAAGACGTGCAAATGCAAGAATTGCTAGATGAATACGATGCTGTATTTATGGGAATGGGCACATACACGTACATGAAAGGTGGTTTCCCAGGCGAAGAGATGCAAGGTGTTCATGACGCGCTTCCATTTTTAATCAGTAACGTAAATCGTTGTTTAGGTTTTGAAAAAGATCCAGCAGATTACATTGATGTGAAAGGCAAAAAAGTTGTAGTGTTAGGCGGTGGTGACACGGCTATGGATTGTAACCGTACTTCAATTCGTCAACAGGCTGCCAGCGTAAGCTGTGTATATCGTCGTGATGAAGCGAATATGCCAGGATCTCGTAAAGAAGTTGTTAATGCTAAAGAAGAAGGGGTTAACTTCTTATTTAATCGTCAGCCAGTAGAAATCGTTGGCGAAAATGGCGTTTGTACAGGCATTAAAGTTGTCACAACTAAACTTGGTGAGGCCGATGAAAATGGTCGTCGCCGCCCTGAAATAGTTGAAGGTTCTGAAGAGATCATTGAAGCTGATGCAATAATAGTTGCTTTTGGTTTCCGTCCAAGCCCAGCTGCTTGGTTTGGTGATTTTGATATTAAATTAAATGACTGGGACGGCGTTATTGCTCCAGAAAAAGCTGAATTTCCATTTCAAACTACAAATGAAAAAGTATTTGCTGGTGGTGATATGGTTCGTGGATCTGACTTGGTTGTGACTGCAATCTGGGAAGGGCGTGAAGCAGCGAAGGGTATATTAGATTATTTAGATGTGTAAGCTAAATATCTAAAACACAAAATGCGCTCATTGAGCGCATTTTTTTTGTCTTTAATAAAATAATACTTGTAAATACTAATGAGAATCATTATTATTTGAGTTGTTAGGCATTGGGTTGGGTTTATTTTTGGTCGAATAAATAATCTGTCTAACGGCCTCGATCTTGTTTGGGTCCAAGATCGAGGCACTCCACTTTTAAAATCTAAAACGCATCTTTTACTTCTATTAATTTTCCACTTTTTAATAAATAACGTTTAGGCAATGCATTAGCTAGTTCACGATTGTGGGTCACAATTATGAATGTTGCTTGATGTTCTTTGTTTAACTTAAGAATTAAATCATGCACTTGTTGAGTATTCTCATCGTCTAAATTCCCTGTTGGCTCGTCCATTAAAATTACATCAGGTTGGTTCACAAGTGAACGTGCTATGGCAACACGTTGGCGCTCTCCACCTGATAATTCTGAAGGGTTATGTTTTAAACGATGAGATAAACCGACTTGTTCAAGTAATTGTTCTGCGTAATCGATTTGTTGTTTATTAGGTTTTCCTGAAATTGATATAGGCATAAGTACATTTTCAAGAGCATTGAACTCACTTAATAAGTGATGACCTTGAAATACAAAACCCATGTGTTTATTTCTAAGATCGCTTATTTTATTCTCATTTATAGCATTATACGATTGTTCAACTAACAACACTTCACCTTTGGTAGGTGTGTCCAGTCCAGCAAGCATATTTAATAAAGTCGATTTACCTGAGCCAGAAGAACCCATAATAGCAATGATTTCACCAGCATAAAAAGAAGCGCTAATGTCATTTAATACAACTTGGGTTTCAGTGCCTATTTGGTAGGACTTGGTAAGATTAACGCATTGTAAATTACACTTCATAACGTAATGCCTGAGCTGGTGGAACATAAGAGGCTTTTAAAGCGGGTAATATTGTCACTAAAAAACTAAGCAGTAACGAGAAACAAGCCACTAAGAATATATCAAAAGTGTGAGGGTCTGATGGAAATGACGAGGTATGATAAACATTAGGATCAAGTACATAAATGCCAAATTTAACTTCTAAAAAGGTGGCGAAAGTTGGAATCATATATGCGATAAAAGTGCCTAGAACCACACCGATACAAGTGCCTATTACACCAATAAAAGTACCTTGAACTAAAAATATTTTCATGATTTGAATGGGTTTCGCCCCCATAGTTCTTAAAATAGCGATCACACCTTGTTTTTCATTTACAACCATCATCAAACTAGTAAGAATATTAAACGATGCAACAAGGATGACAATCGCTAATAATAAAGCAACCATCCTTCTTTCCATTTTTATGGCGGCAAATAGGTTGCCGTGTTGCCTAGTCCAGTCAAGGGTTGTGAAATACCGATCAACAGAATCCGCTACTTCCTGAGCATATTGTTTAGCTAAAAATAAATCATCTGTTTTGATTTGAATGCTCATTGCGCTATTTTTAGGGATTCGTAAAATACTGGCGGCGTCTTTTATGTTGATTAATGCTACTGAGTTATCTACTTCGGAACGCACTTTAAATATACCAACTAGAGTGAAACGTTTATCTTGTGTATTTAGGCCGCTAAAATTGATGCTGGTTTGTTCTGGCACTATAAATTTAACTTTATCTCCAACATTTAAACCTAAACTTGAGGCCATATGCACACCCATTATGATGCCCCAGCGATCATTATCCAATTTTGCTAATAACTCTGGCGCTAAAGTGCTTTTATCAAAACCCGTATTGGCATATAAATCTTTTGGCTCAATACCTTGTACAACAGCGCCTCTATTAGAATAGCTTGAAACTAATAGACCTTGCACTTCTGTGAAACCACTCGCGGCTAAAACATGTGGATGTGCTTGTGCAATTTGTGCATATTCTTGCCAGTTTTCAATTGGTTGTTGATCTTGTAATGTTGCATGGGGAATAAATGATAAAACTTTATCTTTTAATTCAGTTTGAAACCCGTTCATTACAGATAAAACAATAATTAAAGCGGCAACCCCTAATATCATTCCTAACATTGAAAATATGGTTAAAAACGAAAGAAAACCGTCTCTTCGTTTTGAACGAATAAAACGTAATCCAACATACCAGTGAAAATGATTCATAAGTTTCCTGAAATTAGTAAAAGGTGAGTATTATCGCCTACACTTAGGGTAAGCACAAAGCTAAATAACGTATTGTTTTAAAGCTTTTAGAAAAGGGTTAAGTATGGACAACGAAAGAAGAGAATATTTCCGTGTCACTACCAATGCTTTTGTAGCAGTGGCGTTAATTGATCAAGAGCATAATTCAATACCGGAATATTTCCCAAAAATAAGCCAATTCACTTTACATCAACAATTAGAAGATATGAATAATGAATGTTATGAACAATTAAACCTTCTTAAAGATAAAGTGGCCCATAAAATTTTAAACTTCCAGAATCAGAAAATTGATATAGTTTTAAAGTTAGTGCAACAAAAAGCGATAGAGGAAGCTAATTTAGTTACTCAGTCTATAGAAATAGGGGAAGGAGGATTGTCGTTTGATTTGACTGGAGAGTATCCGTTGAATTCAAATTTAGCCGTTATGGTAATATTTACACCCACTTATAAAGTAGTGTACTCACAAGGGAAACTAATTGATAAAAGTGGGGATAATAGAAGTCATATTCAATTTGAGCAATTACCTGAGGTACAAAGGCAAAAATTAGTTAAACATTTAATGCGTGAGCAAACTGTAAATAGGCCCAGTTAAATTTTTATTGAATAATTTCATCTGGCGCTTCACCAAGTTTATAAGTATCAATTAATAATAAACCACAACCTAACTTGTCTTTACGGACAACTTCAGCAGTCATGATTGGAGGCGTGAAATTGAGTCCCTGAAATTGTACTCGTACTATACTACCAATGTTTAATAGCAAACTTTGTGCTTCTTCTAAAATAATATATACCCCACCTTCAGAAAAATCGAAGGAGCGAGCGGTTATTGTGGGTTTATCATTCATCAGTATCGATATAGGTGCATTTAAGTTAACTCGCTGAAATTGACGATGATTTGTTGGATTCATATTGTTTACCTAGGGGATTATAAATTACTATTTAATTAAATCGTAAAATGACAACCTATTTATGTCTTCCTTAAGTATAATGAGTTTTTTTAAAAGGGTAGTAAAATGTCAGAAGAAATTGTGTTTGGTATACATGCCGTCAAATCTTTGTGCGAAAGTGAGAATCCACGTGTAAGAGAAATTGTCGTTCAAGAGGAGCGTCGTGATCAGCGAGTTAAGGCTTTATGGGATTTAGCCAAAGAAAAACGTATTCGTATAAAGCGTGTAAACAAACAAAGTTTCTATCGAAGCATCGATAAACATAAATTAGGTGACGTAACTCACCAAGGTGTGATTGCATTTTGTACTCAAATTGAGCAATACCAAGAAAGTCAGCTTGACGATGTGTTAGAAAAAGCAGGCCCTGAACCATTAGTGCTAGTTTTAGACGGTGTAACCGATCCGCATAATTTAGGTGCTTGTTTACGTAGTGCTGATGCCGCGGGTGTAGCTTGTGTGATTGTTCCTAAAGATCATTCAGCTCAACTAACGTCAACTGCTATGAAAGTTGCTTGTGGTGCTGCTGAAAATATTCCTTTATTTTTTGTAACGAACTTAACTCGTACTCTAAATAAGTTAAAGGAAAACGGCTATTGGATTACAGGTACATCCGGCGAAGCGCAAACATTATTGTATGATGCCGATTTATCAGGTGCTCGTATTATTGTTATGGGTGCTGAAGGTGATGGTATGAGAAGGTTAACTAAAGAAACCTGTGATGAATTAGTTAAATTACCGATGCATGGCTCGGTGAGTTCTTTGAACGTTTCTGTAGCAACGGGAATTTGTTTATTTGAAGTAGTCAGAAGAAGATTAAAAAAATAATTATCAAATTTGGCCGTAACCAAAAAAGGTTACGGTAAATAATCAATATTAGGTTTGTTAAGTTGTTTCTATGATTTTGCGTCTAAGTTTTGGCTCAAACAACTCATTATGCTGCAGTCGATTATTGATGCTTTTAATCAGTAAGAATCCAAACCCTAACCCTAAAATGGCACTTAAGCTTGTCACAACATCATTAAACCCTAAACTTGAAACAATTAGCGCAAGGCTAAACATCGCAAATAAAGGAGTTAAATACATAATTAATGCTGCTTTTACTAAGCTGTTTTCAGGTAAAATTAATTCCACTTCTTCACCAATGCTCACATTTTCTTCAGAGAAAATAGTAATGTTATTTTTTTGTTCTTGATAATTATCATCACTAACTTTAGATAATAGCGCTTGCCCACAACCACTTTTCGCCTTGCATGATTGGCAAGAAGAGCTACGAATAGTCTGTAAAGTAATTTGATTGTTATTGATTGATTGAACCCAGGCGTTTTCTACGATCATGCGATGTTATCTTCTACGGTGTAATAAATTCAACGGAGTGTGCAATTTTTTTCAAAGTTTGTATAGGAACTTCGCCTAATATAGATATGAGTTTTTGATCTTTATTAGATATTAAAATATTAGTAGCCCCTATAGTCGTGCTGCTTTCTTTGTTTTTATTTTGTTGTTTGACAGGTGAGTCAGATACAAGAATTGAAAACGTATTAAGCCCATCACTATATGTGTAATTTAAATAATCTTCTTGTGACGATTTTATTTGACCACTGCTTATTAGTGTAAAATTATCAGGTTTCCAAGTTACAGGTGAAATTGGAATATCTTGTGCGGTGAAGTTGTTATTTGATTGAGTTATTTTAGTGCGTTTAATAATTGAATGATTTTCTTTATTAGGATAATTATCAGGTAATTCAATATTTTCACCAATCTGTTTAATATCTAAATCTACAAATCGAAATTCTTTAATGACAGTATTATATTCATCCATCACGGTCACTTTGAGAGGTAATGCTGAATGTTGATCGATCCATATTTTATATCTATTACGCCATTTATCAGAAATTAACTGCACCACTACGGCTTGGTAACCACAAATACGTTCTTTAGGCATTAATTTAAAAGTATAACTTTTGGCAAGTTGAGAGCTTGATAGATTATTGAAAATTGAAAATGGAGAGGCTTTTATTATATGGTTTGATTTATATTTACTATTGTGTGGGATGTATTGAGTTATTGCCAATGGGGTAGAAATAACTTCAATACCATCTTCATCTAGCTGAACAATACGATCGATTGTATTATTGTTTTTATTGGTATGTTGTAAATAATAGGAAAATAATTCGTTAGCGTCACGAATAATATAGGTGCCTTGATAATCCCTTTGTGTAATTGCTTGGGACATGCGGTCAAACCACATTGTCCCCATGTTGGCTTGGGAGTACGCGCAAACTAATAAATTAAGTATAAAACCAATAATGAGTTTACGCATAATATCACTCGTTGTTTTGTGTATTGGCATCAACACTTGGTTCAATTGGTATACCAAAAGATGTTTGTGCTGAATGTTGTTGGTAATGCTCTTTTAATTGCTGTTGGATTAAAAGGCTTTCTTGTCCAATAGGAATTGCAATTGGATTACCCGTTGCCATAATTGTGTTTTGGTTAAGTTGTCCGGTTTGATCTTCAACAGTACTGTTAATAGCAAGAACCGTAGCGGCACAAACACTGGCTGCAATTGTTGCAGAGCCTAACCATTTTTTAGAGCGATCAAACCAAGACGTATTAGCAGCTACATTCGATTGAATTTGGTCAGAATTTTCAATTTGATGAATGGATAGTTGATCAATCTCACCTTGTTCGTACAGGGCTTCATTTACTTTACTTAACACATCAAAGCTTTGTTCTTGATGGCATTTACTATGTCCAGACGCTACTTTTTTCCAGTCTGTCATTTTTTCTGGGTGGGTATCCATTGCGTTTAATAAACGCTGAATATCCATGTTGTTAGCTTCGTTGTCTAAAAGAGCTGAAAAGCTTTCGTTAATTGGATCGGTCATAATCGGCTCCTTATGCAGATTTGCTACTTAAATGGTGGATTTCTTGGTCAACTGACGCTCTAGCTCTGAATATTCTTGAGCGAACCGTGCCAATTGGAGTGTCCATTGCTATTGCAATTTCTTCGTAACTTAACCCGTCAAATTCTCTAAGGGTTAAGGCTGTTTTTAAGTCGTCTGGCAAAGCGGCTATGGCTTTATACAATTGATCCTCCAATTGTTTGGTTGCTAATGCATTTTCAGGAGTTAAAGTATCAGCTAATCGTTCTGAACCATCATATGAATGCGCGTCTTCTACAGCAACATCCCATTGTGGTACTTTTCGTGATTTAGCCATCAAATAGTTTTTAGCTGTGTTAATCGCAATACGATAAACCCATGTATAAAAGGCGCTTTCACCACGAAAATTAGGTAGTGCCTTATATGCTTTAATAAATGCGTCTTGGACCACGTCTTTTATTTCGTCATGGTCTCTAATATATCGGCTTACCACGCTCCCTAATTTGTTTTGATACTTTAGTACTAAAAGGTCAAAGGCGCGGTTATCACCTTGCTGAACGCGCTGAACTAAAAGCCAGTCGGAGTTTTCAACAATCATGAGGTAATCTCGTTTAATAAGTAATGTTATGACTTGGTTTGTCTTTAAAAGTTCTGTATTTTCACTAATATTTATTGAATGTACCACTGCTTTTTGTAAAGGCTGTGGAGTGACTCAAATTGATACACAGCAAATTCTATTAATAAGTCTATAAATTTGGCCATAAGTTGCATAAAATCAACATAAATTACAACTATTTGAGATGTTATGGACTTTGATGTTCTTATAATTGGTTCTGGAGCAGCAGGGTTAACCCTTGCTTTGAATCTACCCACCACTAAAAAAATCGCGATTGTTTGCAAGGGTGAGCTTTTAGATGGCTCGTCTTCTAAGGCTCAGGGCGGAATTGCGGGTGTGTTGGACGAACAGGATAGTTTTGAAAAACATATTGAAGATACTTTAAATGCAGGGGCGGGTTTATGTGATAAACGCGCGGTTAAATTTGCGGTTCGAAATGGAACCGATGCATTAAAATGGTTGATCGAGCAAAGTGTACCTTTTAGCTTAGAAGGTAAACAATTACATTTAACCAAAGAAGGTGGGCATAGCCATCGTAGAATTATTCATGCTGCCGATGCAACCGGTTATGCCATTAGCTCCACTTTAATAGGTAAAGTAAAACAAAAAACAAATATCACCTTGCTTGAATATCACAGTGCTGTTGATTTAATTACCACGCGTAAATTGGATCTTCCTGGTAATCGCTGTATTGGAGCTTACCTGTACGATATTAAAAAAGAATCTGTTGATACGTGTCGTGCTCATCATGTTGTATTAGCTACGGGTGGAGCCAGCAAGGTGTATTTGTATACATCAAACCCCGATGGTGCTTCTGGTGATGGTATCGCAATGGCTTGGCGCGCAGGTTGTCGTGTGGCTAATATGGAATTTAATCAATTTCATCCGACCTGTTTATATCATTCAAAAGCCAAAGCCTTTTTAATAACCGAAGCTATTCGAGGTGAAGGTGGGCATTTAACCTTACCTAATGGTAAACGTTTTATGCACAAATACGATGAACGCAAAGAATTAGCGCCACGTGATATTGTGGCAAGAGCCATCGATAATGAAATGAAGCGAAAAGGTTTAGATCATGTTTTTTTAGACATCAGTCATAAACCCGCTGAATTTGTAAAAGAGCATTTCCCGACTATTTACCAAAAATGCCTTAAATACGGAATCGATATCACCAAAGAACCCATTCCAGTTGTTCCTGCGGCGCATTATACCTGTGGTGGAATTATGACTGATTTAAATGGTAAAACAGATATTTCAGGATTGTTCGCAATAGGTGAATGCACTTATACAGGTTTACATGGTGCTAATCGATTAGCGAGTAACTCGTTATTAGAATGTGTGGTTTTTGGCCGCAGCGTAGCAACCACGATCATAAATAGTTTTGTTCATGACGAGTTTGATGATGTGCCTTTATGGGATGAGTCTTTAGTGACAGACTCCGATGAAAATGTAGTGATTTCCCATAACTGGGACGAAGTGCGTCGATTTATGTGGGATTATGTGGGGATCGTTCGAACTGATAAACGATTAATAAGGGCGCAACATCGTATCAAGTTATTACAAGATGAGATTCAGGATTTTTACAGTAACTTTAAAATTAGTAACGATTTATTGGAGTTGCGTAACTTGGTGCAAGTGGCAGATTTGATGATTGAGTCGGCACTTAAAAGAAAGGAAAGTCGTGGATTACATTATACATTGGATTATCCTGAAACAAATGAAAAAGCAAAAATTACAGTGTTGAGGCCAAACTAACAATACTTTGTTAGTATTCGGCATTTTACATTTTAATAGTGGTTGTTCAATTTTAAGTAGTTCGGGGCTAATAATCTAAATCTAAGTCGAATGCTTAATTAAGGGTGTAACAGCACATTTTTAAACGGTCCGTTTTTTAAAAATGTGCGTAAATTTTACTATAAACTGAGTGTTACGATCTTTTTATAACCCTTCAAAATTTCTAGGTTTGCCTTTTACGGGGCAAATCAAAGCGATCGATTTTAAGGACACTTCTTGTGCAACGATTTCATTTTCTTCATCTAACTCACACACAATATTAAATAAATCATCTTCAATCCATTTTTTAGTGGCGCTGTGTGTATCGGTTTTAATGATTATCGCCAAACGACTTTTATCAACATGCGCTCTATAAGACGTTTTAGTTACTACATAATCTTTAAGTGTCGTAACATCAATATCACCTTTTACAGTTAACATTAAAGTAGACTCAATTTGACCGGCGCTTAACATGTCGTTTAAAGTATTAGTGATGTTTCTGGAATGTGCAATTAACATTAAACCAGATTGGGCGTCACTAGGTTGGGTAATCACCCAGTAATCTTCACCTTTTCGTGCGTATTCAATTTGTCTGGATACACAATGGCTGTCTCCAAAGTTATCACCTTGCATTGGTACACCTTGAGGTTTATACCATAAGGAATATTCTTCGCAGTCTTCAATTAACTCGCAGTTAAGTGCTTTGGATTCTAATCGAGCGTCATCATAAAACACTTCAATGATATCACCTTCTTGAATTCGGCTGGTGGCTTTACGAATGCGTTGACGATGTTCACCATCTACTAACCATACCGCGCCAAGTTGAATGCATTTTTTCAAACGTGTTTTACTGATATTAATGTTATCGACTAAAAAATCGATTAATACATGAGAGTCTTCACGTTCTACTTCTAAGGCAACATCGGTGTGCATAATGAGGTCCGGCTAAAAAAGAGAATATTCTACCTTAAAAAGAGCTTAATCAGGAAAAAACATATAAATTTCAATAGTTTACGAAAAAACGGTTGACTTAGTTTCGATAATCATTAATATACGCACCTGTGTTGGAGGGGTGGCTGAGTGGCCGAAAGCACCGGTCTTGAAAACCGACGTGGGTTGATAGCTCACCAAGAGTTCGAATCTCTTCCCCTCCGCCATTTTCTTTCTAAAGAAAATGGTGGTTATCAACATGTTTACCTATTTTGGCTGAAGCCAAACCTACATTTTAAAAAATCCAAAAATCCAAAAATCCAAAAATCCAAAAATCCAAAAATCCAAAAATCCAAAAATCCAAAAATCCAATTGTTAGTTTCTTTTTGGTTAAAGTAAAACCTACACTTCAAATGTTTAATTTCTTTTGGTTTGCCCAAACTTACATTTTCGATGCGTTTAATATTTTTTGGCTAAATCCAAATCTACACGATAAATACGTCTGATTTATTTTTGTAAAAAGGTAAATATACACTCCAAAGAATTACGTTATTAATGTAGGTCGAGCTTTGACTCGTCAATTCTAAATTAAATAAGATGAACTAAAGCCAGATTATAAAATTTAACTACGGCGAAATATCATTGTAGGTAGGGATTTATCCCGAAAATAGCAATGTTACATATCGGACTAAAGTCAGAATTTGAATTTACAATCAATTTTGTGGGTTTAATGTTATTTAGTGAGTAAGACGACTTTAGTTTGAATAGTGTTGAGTTTTGTTGGGAGAAAACTGAAAGGTATAAGCCTTTATTTAAAGGCTTATCTATTTGGAATAGGTGTTTATGAGGTGTTTTATTATCAATTTTAGTAAATAACTGTCTTTAAAATATAAAAGTAAAAGCGATCACTGCAGCAACTACAAATAAAGCTTTCTGGATAATGTTAATAAATCCCATCAGCATGTCGTCGATCCTTTTTTGATTGTCCTTTAAATAATGACCAAGTGCGCCATGCCAATCACCTGTGGCTTCTGCGCTCACTAACAGCTGTTTGCAAGCATGGGTGGCTGGAAGTTGTGCTTGATTGATGCTTACCGTAATACTGCTGCCGTTTGCGCAAAGTTGGCTGGCTTTTAATAATTTGTTTTTAATTTTATTGGAAGTGAAAAAAGAAGCGGTTAGTTTTAGGGCGTCTGTATAATTAATGCCGCTTTGATTTAATTGATACAAACTATTAATACACACTTGATCAAAAAATATTTGATATCGTTCGCTGTTTTGATGACGATCTAATTTACTTAACCAATAAAATACATCTTTTTCTAACTGCTTAAATATCCATTTAAAAACTAAAATTGTAATTCCTAATTTAATGCTCATACCAAATAGTATTTTTATCATAGACACTTCATTTGCGATAGCAACAGCCGCGCCACATAATACAGCGACAACGATAATAAAAAATGGATGAATTAATTTACCTTTTAATTTTTTAATTCGACTGTTGCGTTTAGTTTGGGCTAACTCAATTGTTTTTAATGCTTGCTCAACCATACCACTTTGTTCGGATGCTTTTAGCCAGCTTGCTTGATCAGAGCTAATTAAACCTTGATCTTGAAGAGCGTGAGAAAGTGTTTTGCCTTGTCTGATTTGTTTGGCAGCTTTGTGCCAAACATCAGATTTTGCATCAAACTGATTATCAAAAGCTGCAAGTTTTTCAATGGCGCTTGCCGCGTCCATACCGGCACTTAATAAAGTACCTAAATCACGAAAGATGAATTGTTTCATAAATTTAATTGTCCTTGAAATGAAAGTGTATTTTCAAATGTGCTACCAATAAACTGTAATACATCGTCGCAAATGGGTTGAATCTGCTTCTCTATGTACCAATCTAAATTTAAAGGGCTGTTGTTATTGTGCTTGCGATCAAAAATCTCGGGGCCATTGAGTGTAATAATATATTCAATGGGGCTGCCTTTTCTGTATTTGTTTTGTTCTTCTTTGTTTAATTTTAAAATCGCTTGTATGTGAGGTGGAATCATCGCAACAAACTCACTTAAAGGTTTTCGTAATTTCTTTCTAAATAATAATTGATGATTCAGTTTTCCTAGTTTTAAATCTTCAATTAAATGTTGTAAAAAATCTTTAATTTTATCTTGATCAGTAAAAATTAAAAAATATAAGTGTCTTTGCATTGTTTGAGCAACTTCTGTCCAATCTGATCGAACGGCTTCCAAACCTTTGAAAACAATATCGTCTTCGGTTTTATCGCCAAACTTTAAACCAGCGTATCTTTTTTTACTGCCTTTTTCCATACCTCGAATACTAGGCATTACAAAGTATTCGTAATGCGCTTCAAACTCTAATTCTAAGTGCGACTCAATACTGTGCTGTTCTAAAAGTGTCATTTGCCAATATGTATTTAATTCATTTTGCAAAGCTTTAGCGTAAGCTGGAATATTTTCACAAGGTTGATCTAAATGCACAAAAATAGAATCGGTATCTCCATAAATTACTCGTAAGCCTTTTTGCTCAAACCAAATTTTACTTTGAGTTAATATTTGGTGGCCACGTAATGTAATTGAGCTAGGTAATTGATGATTGAAAAAACGACAGCCAGGTGTGCCAAGTACCCCATAAAAAGAATTCATGATAATTTTTATAGCTTGTGATCTTGCTGATAAATTTTTCGATTTGGCATCATCGCGCGCTTGCCAAAGTTGCACAATTAAATCAGGTAATATAGTTGCTTGTTTATCAAAAGCTGCTTGGTTAAATCCAGCAATAAAATTTTGTTGGTCATCAATTACAGTTTCTAATTGATCGTAATTAGCTGACAACTTTAAAGCGTGTTTAGCATTGGCTAAACCTAAAGGGTCAATTTTAAATGTACGAATAATACTGGGGTATAGACTTTTATAATCAAATACTAAAATATTTTTATACAATCCTGCAATCGAATCAAATACATAACCACCAGGGCTGCCGCCACCTTCGGGTTGTGTTGGTGGAGCGTGTGCTACAAATCCTTTCTGTGTAATAACGGTAAATAACGATAATCAAAGGCTTCGACCGATCCACCTAATCTATTTAATGGAAGGCCAGTTAATTGTTCGCGTTGAAATAAATAACCGAATAAATCCGCTTTAATAAAAATTTCCCAAACCAGGTCACAATCTTCAATGTTGTAAGCAATAAAGTTGTCACTGTCTTGTTCAAACATTCTGACAATTTCTAACGCACGTTGCTCGGGGTGATCTATTAATTTACCTTTGCCTAAAAAATGTTTAGCTACAAAATCTAAAGAATATTTATTTAGGTGATAAGTGGTGTTTTTAAGTGCATCAATTCCATCAACAACAACACGACCTTCAATAATAAGTCGTTTACTGTCATCGTTTATTCTTGATTTCCATTGAATGGTTTCTTGATTACGCCCCAGGGTTAAAGCAATATTTAACTTTTTGGCTTTTTGTTGAATAAATTGAAAATCAAAGTCCACCACCGACCAACCAATAATAATGTCAGGATTTACTCTTAAAAAATATTGGATAAATTGAATTAATAGAGTACTTTCGTCTGCACAAATATGAATGTGTTCTTCATCGGTTTCAAAATTGTGATTATTTAAAATGAATACGTCTTTGTGTAATAGAAAGTTTTCAGGATATTGGTAACTGGTACAGGCAATCGATAATAAACGTCCATCCACTATGGATGTCTCAATATCTAAAGACATCACACAAAAATCAATAAAATCAAAATTGTCGATGCTTTTAAGTTTTGGGTTATGTAATACAGTTAAATTTGGGTGAGATTTACTGGGCTGTACATGTGTCGAATCAAATTGGATCATCGCGCCAGCATGAATAAAACGTTCCATTAAATAACGAGAGGCGGGATTAACATCTGATTCAAAGGTAATAATGCTGGCTGAGGCGAGGGCTTGGCGAGCCATATAAATTTGTTTTTGGTTTTTAAAATACACCGCGCAAACGCGGTTGTAATCAAAAGAATTAAGCTCTAAATCTTTAATAGTCCAGTTGTCAGAGTTTTCAGAATTAGCTAAGTTTGTCGATTTTACTGAGTTTGAATAGTTGGGTAAAACACGGGTAAGTACGTCAAAGGTTTTTTGTTTTTGTTTGTGTTCAATAAAAAAAAGAGGTCTAGTATCATCGATGATGATTTTAAGTATGTTTTTTTGAGTTTTGAAATAAAAGGTGAGAATTAAATGATCGTCCACATCTTGCCAAGATTTTTGTAATAAAAAACCAGACAGAATATTAGACAAAATATGAACCTCAATAATTAATTAATCAACGCAATGTGAAAGTGTAACTATTCAGACTGCGTTGAATCTAAAGATTTATACCTGTCTGCGGATAATGCCTACATAAACCCCTTCAACTACAAAATGACAAGAAGATGGATCCACTTCAATCACTTCAAACTCTTCGTTCTCAGGATGTAGATATATCACATTACCTTTGCGTTCGTAACGTTTAACAGTCACATTTTCGTCAATACGTGCAATCACAACGTCACCATTACGAATACGATCGGTTTTATGTACACCAATTAAGTCGTCTTCATAAATACCAATGTTCTTCATGCTCATACCGGTAACACGTAATAAATAGTCGGCACTTGGATAAAACATATTACTAGGCAAGTCCATATATTCATCAATATGCTCAGTAGCAAGCATAGGAGAACCCGCGGCTACGCTGCCAACAATTGGCAAACCTTTGTCTTTTTCAACAATTTTAATACCACGGCTTGCACCGGGCATAATTTCAATCGCGCCTTTTTTAGCAAGCGCTTTAATATGTTCTTCAGCGGCATTGGGCGATTTAAAACCCAATGTTTTAGCCAGTTCGGCACGAGTAGGTGGATAACCCGTATCTTTAATGCTTTCTTTAATCAGGTCTAACACCTGTTGTTGGCGAGTAGTAAGTTTAATCATGTAAACTCCAAAAAATGCTGTTATTATATACAGTGTAAGTATATACAGTAAATTGGGAATGTAAACATGGTTTTGTGTTTGGGCTGTTTTTATTAATTTTTCAGCAATAATTAACGATACCCATGTAATTTAATTTAACTCTTATAGGGTAAAAAGATTTATTTATTGGGTAAAAATATTTAATTTTAGAGTGAAAATGATTTAACTTGTTTTTTTTGGTTATTATTAATTCAATAAAAATAACGAAACAAAGACAGATGTGATTAACCTTTCACTTTGTGTGACATGGATGGGGAAAATTGTTCAGTTAAGTTAACTTTATAAAAATATGAATTATTTCTAATAATATTTACTTCCTTGTAAATTCTAAATAAATATCTTAGAAGTTTTTGTTTAGATGTTTATTTTTAAAAGATACCTTGCATTATTATCATAATTACACCGGCAAGAAATAAATACCTAGCTTCAATTATCATTGCATAAGTACTTTTTTACTAAATCCACCGGACGATAAACTTAAAAAAGTAATCACCAATATCACGGTAATAGCGGTGATTAATAAATCAAATTGTGCATTAATACCTATTACAAGAGAGTATAAAAACACACCTATTAATTGATTGGCTATGTTTTAAAATTGTGTTGCTGCACTTGTAACAATTTGAATTCAAACAACTTTTCCATTTCAGTCTTAATATCACTCGAAAACGACTGGTATTTATGCCAGTCCAACATTCTAAACCAACCCAAATACTTCGGTA
>JALJPK010000090.1 GCA_022968985.1 Pseudomonadales bacterium
AGCCCGCTTAATATTTACTACGAACTTCTACTTTCTATTCCAATGGGTGTACAAATAGGAAACCTAGAAATAATCAAACCACTATTATTATGTATAAATGATGGATTAATGGCTGTTTTCTTCTTTTTGCTCCGACTTGAATTAAAACGAGAATTAATTGAAGGTGAATTATCAGACAAACAAAACATCATCCTCCCTGCTGTAGGTGCAATTGGTGGCATGGCGGTACCTGCCTTAATTTATTTATATTTTAATATCAATGATCCGATTGCAGTTAAAGGATGGGCAATACCTGCTGCTACCGACATTGCATTTGCCCTGGCTGTACTCACTATTTTGGGCAGTAGAATTCCACTTTCAATTAAATTATTCCTTACATCCTTAGCTATTTTTGATGATATTGGCGCAATAATCATTATCGCCATTTTTTACACCTCTAAAATCTCCGTCACCTCTCTTATAATAGTCATGGCTTGCCTACCTATTCTTTACGCATTAAATAGGCGTAATGTCATTGCATACAGCCCATACCTTATCATTGGAACAATAATGTGGGTGGCAACATTAAAATCAGGTGTACATGCAACATTAGCTGGTGTGGTATTAGCGATGTTTATCCCCATGAGAAGCAAAAAAGACCCATCGATTAAACCCTTAGAACATTTAGAGCACGATCTACAACACTCCGTGGCTTATATAGTACTTCCAATATTTGCTTTTGCTAACGCAGGCATCAATTTAGCCGGAGTAGGAGCAGAACAATTATTACACCCAGTTCCAATTGGTATTGCTATGGGTTTATTTTTTGGTAAACAAATTGGTATTTTCAGCATATGTTGGTTATTTATTAAATTAAACATCACCAAACTACCAAAAGGTATGAACTGGATAAGTCTATATGGCACATCTGCACTTTGTGGTATTGGTTTCACCATGAGTTTATTTATTGGATCACTGGCTTTTGAAGATGCAAATGTCGCTTTATTTTTTGATGAACGTCTGGGTATTATCATAGGCTCACTAGTTTCTGGTGTGGTGGGTTACTTTATTTTAAAACTCAGCCTTAAAGAGCCAATAATTGATCAATAACCTGTGTTTATCAATTAATTTAAAATATTTCGTATAAAAATCAAAAACTTACTTGACACTTTATAGAAACTAGGTAAAATGCGCACCTCTTCAACGGCAAACATGCTTTTGAAGATGTGTCCCCATCGTCTAGTGGCCTAGGACACCGCCCTTTCACGGCGGTAACAGGAGTTCAAGTCTCCTTGGGGATGCCATTTTTTATAAAACTAATTCCCGACTGGGAATTTTTTTTGCCTACGTTTTATATCCAGATTAATCCTCCTTACTAAAAATCCCTTATTTATTTTAAAGCAAAAAAAAAGACAGCCCACTTTCGTCGATTATCTTTTATTTATTACGCTAACTATTTTATCAAAACATTATTTTTTTGGTTTAGACCAAACAAACGTTTCTTTAGTTTTTTTAGTTGCTAACTTTGCTTTAACAACAGAAGCATCATCTAACGGTGTTTTATCCACAATATGAAACTGCAAACCCTTTAAGAAGTTACGCAGCACTTGGTCATTACAACCTCTGTAGTTTTTATGATCTGGTTTTCTAAAAAATGCACTTAGCTCATGTTTACTAATTGGAAATCCCGCTAATACCAACACAGCTAAAATCACATCATCTTGCATCGTTAATGCAATCTTTAGCTTTCTAAAAATAATATTATTATTTAAACGAGTTTCAGGCTCTGGATAAGCCCCGTCTTGTTTACCACGTTTTTCGATTATCAAACCATTTAGAAATACAGCTAACATCTTATCGCGGATTTTTTCATAACCTTCTTGATCTTCTTTTTTAAGCCAGCTACTTATTTCAGCACGACTTACCTCAAAATTTCCCATCTCATAAAATGAAATCACTTTAGAATCGCTCAAAGAGAAAATGTAGCGTAAACGGCGAAAAATGTCGTTATGAGTCATGAATAGTAGCCTTTAATAAATCTATATTGAGTCGAATTTGAATTACATACACCCATTATACATCAGTTACTCTCTAATTATTTAACTCGCACAAAAAAGCCCCTAATAACTTAATCATTAGAGGCTACAATAAATTCAAACCTATTAAAAAGTACTTTTTAGACTCAAACCTGTATGCACAGAGTTAAAATCCAAGTCTGCACCTATTAACACTCTAAACTGAAGCTTATCAGTTAACTTATAACCCACTATAAAATCATAATTAGAAGTCATTAACTCATACCCATACAACGCAATCTCACTGTCCATTGTAAATATCAATTTAGAGTAAGCAGCATTAACCATTATCAATCCCGCATTTACATTAAAACCCACCAAATCAGTTGAGTAATTATACTGATCTCTAGAAAACGCCGCTAAATAATTCACAGCTGCATAATAAGCAATGTCAATATTACTAATCTGATTAGCAGGTAAAATAAAACCCGCCCCAAATGAAATCTGCTTAACTTTATATTGTGTACCAAAACCTAGATCAGGCGCTATATACTTGTACTGTGCATTTACATATATTTTTTTGTCTAACAGAAACCGGCCAGATATAGTCGTAGTACCTTCCCAATTAAACAGCAATAAACCCGAAAACACTTCAATAGAAGAAAATTCTTTAAATATACCCGACTCTTGATCAAGACCCTTTTTATCTTGGCTGTTTTGCGTCTCTACATCACCCAATTTTTCAGCAACTTCAATTACCTCAGAAAAGGCATAAGAAGATAAAACCAACAATATCAACGTTATATATTTCATTTCATTTCCATTTTACTATTAAGGTTAAGGCTACGACTAAACACTGAATAAATATAAAAAATACTTTTGAAAGTCATTTAATTATTCGATCCCAATCAAACTCAACGTCTTTTTGATTAAAACCAATAAAACCAATACAGGGTGCTTGAATAAAACGATGTAAGGTTTCTAAATTTTCTTGCCTGCAATTCATTTCTTCAAATGGCTCATTGGCAATCCAACCCACCAAATTACATCCACTATTTTTAATAGCCTGAGCCGTTAATAACGCATGATTAATACAACCAAGCTTTAAACCCACAACCATAATTACGTCCATTTTAAGCTGAACAGCAATCTGACTAAGCATTTGAACATCATTTAACGGAACCATCCATCCACCCGCACCTTCCACTAACGTCACATCGTATTTGGGCTCGCCGTGTTTGGGTATAGTCGCGCCTTTAATAAAACCTTCTAACTGATTTAACTGAATCGTTCGGCCCGCTTGTTTGGCAGCTATATGAGGTGCTATGGCAGGCTCTAGGCAAACAGGATTGACTTGCGCGTATGACAACTTAACCGACGCAGCATTTCGAATTTGAATGGCGTCGTCATTTTGCAACTCTTTGACTCCATCTTCCCCATCCACTTCTTGCGCACCCGCTGCAACTGGTTTTAAACCAATACACACTTTGCCTTGTTTTTTAAGGTCTTCTAACATTCTGACGGTGGAATAAGTTTTACCGCAATCGGTATCGGTACCTGTAATAAAAAATGTATTTCGCATATAAAATTCGTCTTTGTTAAAGTGCTGTAATTCTTAAATAGATAACTTGATAAGTAGCAGGTAATGTATTGTTTTTTCGAAACAACTCATAAGACTTTTGCATGTCTTTAAATTTACTTTTACCTGTTAGACCTGTATTTTTTTTCTGATTCACGTTATGTGCACCAATGCCTTTTAAATCTTTGGCTAAATCAATAACCGTTTTATATTGCAGCACTCTTTGCTCTTCTTTAATCTCAAGTTTTAAGCCTAAATTTAAAGCACTTTTACGCCACATTTGAATATTATGAAAGACATTTACATGTGTATTTTTATCCACACTTTGCCAAGCTTGTTTTAACTCAAATAATGTTTTTTCACCCAATGTGGCAATAAAAGCCTGTCCTTCTTTTTTCAAACAACGTGAAATTTCACTTAAAACTTGATCGATATCTTCAAGCCACTGCAAAGCCAAGCTTGAAATAATTAAATCAAATTGGTTATCAACAAATGGTAGGTTTTCGGCATCGGCACATTGATATTTTGCAAAAGGCGCATGTTGTTTTGCGTATTCAACCATTTTTGGCGCAAGATCAATGGCATGAATATCGACATTTTTTTGTGTTTTGAATTTGGCATTTAACTGCTTAACACCAAAACCCGTTCCACAACCAATATCTAATATTGATTGTGGTTCTTTTAAATCAAATTGATTTAAAAGTTGATCACATACATCACGCTGTAATTGTGCATGTTGATCATAAGTGTTTGCCGCATTTGAAAATGACAAAGCAATGCGTTTTTTATCCACGTTGTTTTTCCAAAATATTAGAAAAATGCTCATTCAATAAATCTTGATATTTTAAAGGCAACTCTAAAAAGAAAGCGTGTGAGCCTTCAAACAATTGATTATTTTCAAATAAACTCTGTGCTTTTTTAGGTACTAAACAATCGTTATCAGCAAACCAATATCGATTATTTTTACTAAGTAAATTAACGTCTAATTTTATTTGATCTAACCACAACAATGAATGATGTAAAGTTTTAACATCCAATACTCGTGAATCATAAACCGATTTAATATTAGTTATAAATTCTTTATCAGCCCCCTGTAAAACCAACTGCATAAATCTCTTTTGCATTTTTTTATTAATAACCGCGCTTTCATGATCAAAACCTTGGCAGAACTGGTCAAATTGTTTTTTGGCCATTCCAAATTCTTCATCAACAAAATTTAGATTAGTAGCCACGGTAACAATCGCTTTTATATTTGGATTTTTTTGTTGCCATTTTAAAGCTAAGTTACCACCTAATGACCATGCAAATATAATTATGGATTCATTTTCAAACTCACGACTCCAAATATCAATTTGCTGATCCACACTTAGTTGCGAGCCTTCAAATTTAAGTAATTCAAAATCTAGTCCAAGCTTTTTTGCAACTGGCAAACAAAAGTCTTTGATTAATTCTGACGGTGTATTCCAGCCTGATATTGCCAATAATTTCATTACCTTTCCCATTATAGGAGTCCTGCTTTTATTAAGCCTTGTAACATTTCAATTAATTTTAAAACATCTTGTTCAGTATGTGATGCCGACAACGTGACCCGTAATCTTGCTGTATTCTTTGGCACCGTAGGCTCTCGTATCGCCGTTAACAATATTCCATTTTCTAATAACAATTTAGAAATATTCATCGCTTTTTCACTGTCACCAATCATAATCGGCTGAATTGCAGTATCCGATGGCCACAGAACTAGACCCAACTCTTGCGCACTTTTTTTAAATAAAACTATTAGCTTTCGTAAATGTGCACGCTGTTCATCTGCTTGTATTACAAGCTCTAACGACTTTGACGCAGCAAATGCTAAAGCCGGTGGCACCGCGGTTGTATAAATATACGTACGCGAGAAATTAATTAAATAATCAATTATTTCTTGGCTAGCTAATACAAATGCCCCACTACAACCAAAGGCCTTACCTAAAGTACCCATCATTATTGGTACGTCTTGACTGCTTAAATCAAAGTGATTTGCAGTGCCTCTTCCGTTTTCACCCAACACTCCCACACCATGCGCGTCATCTATCATTAATAGACTGTTATGTTGTTTTGCCAAACTGGAAAGTTTAGTTAAATCGGCTAAATCACCATCCATAGAAAACACAGCGTCGGTAGCGATCATGGCTTGACCATCATCAACACTTAACCAGTTCTCTAATTTTTCATATTCATTATGCGGATAACGTTTTAGTTTTGCGCGACTTAATAACGCACCATCTATTAATGACGCGTGATTAAGTTTATCTTGATACAAAGTGGTATTTTTATCGCAAATAGCATCCAGGACACCTAAATTAGCCATATAACCTGTGCTATAAGTTAAACAAGCTTCATAGCCAAAAAATTGCGCCAATTCGTTTTCAAGATTTTCGTGTAACTGATGATGACCATTAACAAGATGGGACGAACCTGAACCCAAACCATATTGTTTGGCAGCTTGGGTAAAGGCAGTTTCTAGCGAAGGGTGACTGGCCAAACCCAAATAATCATTTGAGCAAAAAGCCAGTACTTGTTTTCCATTTACCGTTTGTAAAACGTCTTGTTTAGACTGTAACGTTTTACGTGAACGGTATAAATTATTTTGCTTTTTTTGGGCTAATAACCCAGCAAAATCAAACGCCCTAGGCATTTTCTGAAGAGGCATTTTCTGAAGAGGCATGAGTACTTGATTCTTTTGCAATCAAATCGACATCAGCTGATGTGTCTGAAACATCATAAAACTGTTCGTTATTACGTTTAGGGCAACGTGATGGCTCCCAAGTTTTTAACGCTTTTGGATCCATTTTTTCAGGGTTGGCAGGTCTAATACCTAAACGTTTAAATAATTCTTTATCTTGGTTTGCTTCAGGGTTGTCAGTGGTTAATAACTTTTCCCCGTAGAAGATTGAGTTAGCACCGGCAAAAAATGCCATCGACTGCATTTGCTCATTCATGTCTTCACGACCGGCTGATAAACGCACATACGTTGACGGCATAGTAATACGCGCCACAGCAATCGTACGAATAAAATCAAAGGAATCTAGATCAGGTTCTAAATCTAATGGCGTACCTTCCACTTTAACCAACATGTTAATAGGCACAGATTCAGGATGTGGTTGCATTTGCGCTAATTGAATTAATAAATTGGCGCGATCTTTTACTTCTTCACCCATACCAACAATACCACCCGAACAAACTTTCATGCCGGCTTTACGCACATTACCAATGGTATCTAAACGATCCGCGTAAGAACGCGTAGTAATAATTTTATCGTAGTATTCAGGTGACGTATCTAAGTTATGGTTGTAATAATCAAGACCCGCATCAGATAACTGCTGAGCTTTGTCTTCATCAAGCATCCCCAATGTCATACAGGTTTCCATACCCATGGCTTTTACTTCTTTAACCATTTCAATAACATGTGGCATATCGCGTTGGGTAGGTGAACGCCAAGCAGCACCCATACAAAAACGAGACGCACCGGATTCACGAGCTGCTTTAGCTTGTTGAATCACTTTACGAATACTAATTAATTTTTCTTTTTCAAGGCCTGTATCGTAATGCGCAGACTGAGGGCAATACTTACAATCTTCTGGGCAAGAACCCGTCTTGATTGATAAAAGTGTACTAACCTGAACTTCATTAGGATCAAAATTGTCACGGTGAATTTGGGCTGCTTTAAACAATAAATCGTTAAAAGGTAAATCAAACAAATCAAGTACTTCTTGAGTTGTCCAGTCAAAGCGTAAAGGCGTAGCCATATTCATCTCGCAGGTCAAATTTTAAGGAAAGCATATGATAAGTGGTGTACCACAGGAGTCAAACTTTGCATTCAACAAAGTTTACAAGTGGTTATTTATTGAACAAACCTGTCAATTATGCGACACACCAAACGATCAAGCAATATGCATCGATTGTTATAAGAGTTTTACCTATAATATTTTTGCTTGCCCACACTGTGCACATCCAATCGAAACGGGTAATTTATGTAAGGTATGTATTAGCCAAGCCTTCTATTTTGATGACGCTATTGTGCCTTTTATATATGAATTTGATATAAAACCCATTATTAAACAAATAAAATATCACGGTGATTTTAATGCAGTTAATCAAATACTCGCCCCCTTAAAACAACGAATCACCATAAAACCCAATGCTATTGTGTATGTTCCGAGTCATCCAAGCAGACAGCATCAGCGTGGTTATAACCAAGCACAAATTCTGGCTCAAAACTTAAGCGATCATTTTAACATTCAAATTTTAGATCATTGTTATCGAATTAAACCGACCCCTACCTTGGCTCAACTCACTAAAAAACAACGCAGCAAATTATTAAAAGGTGCATTTAAATGTGATCAAAAAATGCCGGAACATGTTGCCATTATTGACGATATTTTAACAACAGGTGCCACTGTTAATGAGCTGGCTAAAGTATTGAGACGTAAAGGTGCTAAAAGAATTAGTGTTTGGGCGATTGCGCGGGCAGTTAGGGATTAGCTTTTTGTTTCAATGTGAATACTGTTTGTAAGTTCTTTACTAAAATAATATTTTCTAGCTAAACCATCATTAATAAAAGTTAACTTATTAGTTTAGTCTTTATTTGTAGTATATATTTTCAACAACTTTACTGGTCAATTACTTAAGTATGATTATCACACCCATAAATATTTTCAATTTACCCCTTTAATTTACGCCCTAAAGAGCTAACTACTATAAAAGTAGTATTTTTAATGCTAAAATTTCTGACTAATAGCTATCCACTTTATTACCAATTGAGTAAATAATGAATAATAAAAAATACATCTATGAAACTAAAAACGTAACTATCGACTTCGGAAAAATTGCTCAGAAACTTTCTCATTACTTGATTGGTTGTGGGCTAGTGATTTTAGCCCTTGGTCTAACTCTTCTTACAATAATAATAGCAAAAATAATATTTACTCCAATGGTCAATTTATTTGTTAACACCTCAGTTGGATTAGTTATTTTAATTTTATTCTCTTTAATCATGGGTGGATTTTTACTACTTATTTCATACTTATTTACAATTGAATTTCTGGATGGGATTGGAATTAAATTAAATGGATGGACTAGATATTTAATTATCCTACCTTCAATACCAATTATGTGTATAGGGTTTTTTATAGAAATAAAAATACAGTTTGGTGAAAGTATTAAAAATAAAAAGTTTGCAATATTTTCATTTATTTTAGGATTATTGGCTATTGTAGGTACCGTATATTTTGCCATGCACATTTAGTAACTATTAATGGCACGCACTATTACCTTTTACATAATAGAGCGTGTTTCTAACCTAACATTACTCAACATTAAACAGCAATAATAGAGAAACCTCGTCATTCCTCATAACTACTATTAAGCAAGGTAGAATTAGTGACAATCACTTTCAAATCATATTTCAAGAACAGAATTTATTTTAAGCTCAAATACAAACATCTATATAATCAACACATTCAACCCGTAATATAAAACCATTCAGAAAGAGAGTTCTAACTGTTAAATAAAACTAAAAGAACATATTAATTAGCAAGGTACTAAAATCAATAAACAACCACATTATTTATCTTCCTTAAAGTAATATCCATGATAGGTAAACCTCATAAAGAATTCACCTATAACATACCTAACTGTAATTTAGTGCCCACTTTTTATTCAACTGTGCACAGCATTAAGTTTTCAACTCAATATATTCAGTTAAATAAAAAATCATTAAACTTGAATACTCAAACCCATTAATTTCCAGCTTAAGCCTTCATAAATATAACAATTTTCAAAATTTAATTTATTTGGTGTAGTGCCATACAATACGATAATAACTAACACCCCATCTTCGTCGATGGCTGGTATTGTTGTAAACTGAGGGGGCTAAGATTCTAAGACCATTAACCTATTTTCAAATTGATAAAATGCTTTAAATGTTTCATCAATTTCTTCTAGGCTTCTTTGTTCTATCCATAAGTTAGAAATATGAGCGTATAATTTAAGCGTGCTTTTTTCTTGCACTGATCTAGCAAACACCAATAAAGAATCGTGTACTAATTTCACCTGCATTTTTTCAGGCGGCATTTGAGATACAGCTAATTCGCCTTCTAATCCAGAGTTTGCTTTAGTTATTGAATATATCTGCCAACTACCATCAATTTTAACAAAACCGATTACAACAGGTATCACCACACATTTATTATTGATAACTGAACCAGACAACTCTCCACATCCACCGCTAATAGATCTGGAGCACCAGCTGGTTTTTTATATTAGTTAATCAATTTTCAATTAGATAGTCTTTTAATTCTTATTGGCTTGTATTATATTTAAAATCTTCGGACAATAAAGCCTACGCCATGTTATATTCATTTGATTCAACTGCATAAAAAAAACTTTTTTCGTTATCTGATTTCCCCGATGTTAATACAACAATAAGTAAAAACATCAATACAAAAAAAGTAAATATCCCTACTACTATTTTTAAAAAATAGTTTTTATTTTTTTCCTAACTTTATTATTTTTAATTTCTTTATTTAGAGTTCTTTACTTTATAGTTTGACAGCTTAATATTAATAAATCTAAACTAACACCTGTAATACATTTTGTAGTCAGATGCGATTTACTAATTATTTTATTTGTATATTTAAAGTCATCTTCGCAATTCCAAAAACAATAATTCTAAATCATATTAAACGGTTATTTAATTGATAGTTACAATTCAACTTAAAGGCTAACATAGAAATTGTAAAATCATTATCATACGTTTATTAAAATAACCAATTCATTAATACTTTAGTCATCTCTTTAGGTTGTTCTAATGGTAAAAAATGCCCAGAACCAGTAATTTGTTCAAATTGAATGATATGATTATTTTGAGCAATTTTTTTATTAACCTGATTAAGTGTTTTATCCATGTCACCGATTACAATATAAGTAGGGATCCCTAAGCGCCCAACCTTTTTAATAATATCTTCTCTTGTTATGCTGGCCAGCAACTGATTTTGTGCAACTTCGACACTGATAGATTGACTCATCTGAATGATTTCATTGTGTAATTGAGTGTCTTTTTGTTTATTAGGGTGAAGCACACTCATTACCAATTCTTTAGAAACACCTGAAAAACCATCACTTTTAATAAAACTGGAGAATTGTTTGCGGCCTTTTGATTCTTCATCTGTTAATTTATCTAACAGGTCAGATATTATTAACAGTTTTTTAACACGTTGTGGATACTTCAAAGAAAAAGCACTAATAATATACCCTCCAAATGAAAACCCTAATAATAGAGATGGCTCTTTTGGCAGCTGTTTTTCTAGGCTGTCTATAATCTCACTGATTGAACTTTTTAGTGGAATGTTAATATTGATCAATTCAAAACCAATGGGTAACGTTTTAATTAATTCTTTCCATACATTTTCATTACAAAAAGTACCTGGAATAGCATAAATTTTTATTGGCATAGCTAACCTAATTATCTGAAAACTACTGATAACAATAATCAGTACTCAAACAAGCCACTTTAAAAAATGGCTCGTAAACAATATTTATTTATTTTCTTTTTGCACAAGAAAACGACTAATAATAAAATTAAACGTAATTATACCTGGAACAGCCAACATAATTGCGAAAGGCACAACATTAGTTAAGGCATTTTTTAATGACGCTTTATAAATTTCAAAAATAGGGGCACCTTCTGGTGCGTTAATGAATACTAATAACAATGGCAACAAAGTTATCATGTATGTCATCATCATTAATCCAGTTAAAGGGGCTTTGAATTTAGCGGGTAATTTTTTCATTTTCGTCTCTTTAGTTTATGTTGTATTGGCAGTAAGTGTAGTTTATTATTTCATATACGAAATTAACACCTCTAATATAGCAATTAATTATTTCATATATGAAACCATTACCTATTAACGATCTTTACCTATTTTGCAGGGTGGTACAAGCAAAGGGTTACAATCAAGCTGCCAAGTCTTTAGCGCAGTCTCCTGCAACACTTTCAAGAGCCATAAGTTCACTTGAGATTTATTTAGGTGATAAGTTATTACATCGTAATTCTCAAAACTTCCAACTTACAACTACGGGGGCGAAGTACTTCGAGCAATTTAACGGTTTATTAAATAACTTAGAATCCAGTTTTGACTCTTTATCTCAAGGTACATCTCAGTTAAAAGGCGACATCAAAATAAGTTGCCCTGAAATATTTATGATTCAATTCTTCCATGAGTGGGTCATGCAGTTTATGCAGATTCATCCTGATGTAAATATTCATTCAACTTTTTCCCTTGCGGGTAATAACTATGTGGATGACAACATTGATTTAGCTATTGTTATTGGTCAACCACAACACAATCACCTTGTACAAAAACGCTTAATGTCGCGTAAATTAGTGTTAGTTGCCTCAAAAAAATACTTAGAATCAAACTCGGATATTATAAAAGTACAAGATTTGGAACAACATGATTTATTGGATTTTGCGGCTAATCCATATTGGGGATTTATTGAAAATAAAAAAGAAATCCACTTTGTTGTTAAAGCTAAATATAGAGTGAGTAACTTAAAATTACTGATTGATGCGGCGATTAAGCACAGAGGTATTACGTTAGTGCCTCAATTTGCTGTCGAAGACTTAATTAAAACAGGTGAGCTAACTCAAGTATTACCTAATGTTGAAACAAAAATAAATAGCGTGTATTTATTATTTAAAGACCGTAGTTTAATGTCTGTTAGGGTACGTGCATTAAAAGATTATATTTTGAAAAAAATTAAAGAAAAGGAAAAAACATCACCTCCATAGTTTTGACTATTACCCATATAGCTCCGCCGACTTTAGTAACCTATTAGGCATCGGCGAAGTACAAAACACAATATGAACAATCCTAGGTATCATATTGTTTAACCCAAAACGTCTATTATCTCGATATGGCTATTTTTGAAAGTTCAATTCGCATCACACAAAATCACTCTAAAATTTACCTAACTTAACATCTATTTTTCTATTTAAAGTTAAAAACATTTTGAATACAAAAAAACAGTGAATTACACATTTAAGCCGATACAATCTACCTAATTAAATAGATGTTTTTCAAAGGTATAATTAACAGTTTCATGTCAAATCGATTTAATATTTATGGTCTATAATTTATGTACATTAACTAAAAATGGCAGTGAAAATGGCTCAACTTTCAATACTGATTGTAGATGACGCTAGTTTTATTCGTGACCTTGTTAAAAGGACTCTACGCCAACATTTGCCAAATGCCAAAGTCGAAGAAGCCATTAATGGTAAAAAAGCGCAAAACCTCTTAAAAAAATCCACTTTTGACTTAATTTTATGCGATTGGGAAATGCCCGAATTAAGTGGTATTGAAGTTCTAAACTGGCTTCGTGAATTTGAAATAAAATTAGAACGTAAAAAAACACCGTTTATTATGGTGACCAGCCGAGGTGACAAAAAAAACGTGGTTGAAGCGGTACAATCTGGTGTTAATGACTATATTGGCAAACCGTTTACTGCCGAGCAGCTAATAACAAAAGTAACTAAAGCATTAGGTAACAAAACCAAAGTTGGAATTAAAACACCGGTAGACTCCGAATTTAAAGATTCTGCCAATAATTTATTAGGCGCTACAAGCTCTGCTGCCGTTGTAAAAACCCTCAAACCTAGCAGTAATAGTGATTCCAATTTACTTACCGATAATAGTGCTTCAAGCCAATTAGTTGATAATCATCAAACCAAAAAAAGTAAATCGAAAACCACTAAAATATTGGCACAAACCACTATTCGCACCGCTACCCAAGAATGTGTAGTAGGTATTCGAGATATTAATTTACAACAAGTGTTATTAGAAATGGACGCTCAACAAATTAAACCTCAAATTCTTGAGCAGGTTGTGATTGATATCCAAATTAAAGATGACGATTCTAATATTGCACGTATCAATACTTACGTACATTTAGTTCAAGTAATTGGTAATAATCAAAGTGATAAAATATTAGTGAAACTTAATTATGTTGATGACGATGAAGATAAAATGATGATGCTCACAAAATACATTGCCAATGTCAGACATTAAACAGTTCAGTTTGGAGATTTTAAAATGAGCTCAATTCGCAATTTTGCAATTTTAGTAATTAGTGCTTTGACATTAACAACAATAATTTTGGTTGCTTTAAATACCGATACTAAAACAATTGAAAGCACTTGTGCACAACACTCGTCTGAGTATTCCGTTAGAATTGGTTGTTAAATATCTAATATACTATTCATAGAAAACACTAGTTTAAATATCAAAACCTGAAGCTATTAAAAACACCTGTGCACAACACTCGTCTGAATATTCCGTAAGAATTGGTTGTTAATTATTGAGCCTTATTTAATATACTATTCATAAGAAACACTAATGTAAATATTGAACCCTGTGTATATTTTGATTCGATATTTAATTTCTCCTGATGATTAAATATAATATGTTTTATAATAATCAATCCTAAAGCGGTACCACCACCATCTGAGTTTAGTGAATCATCCACTCGATAAAATTCTCAGTTCACCCTGATATATTCCGAGGCTGAATCCCAGCACAATTGTCCTTTACAATTAGATACCCACTGCCATTTCAATTTTTCTTTTTTCAGCACAATAACGAACCGAATAATAAATTAAGTTTGAATTTGCACTAATAATTAATGTCGGGGCACAACGCACTAAATTGCGGTAAGGTATTGCATTAATGTCATGTTATTTTCAAATACAAATCTATATTGTTGAAGCAATCATTGATCGAATGGCCAACTAATTTTAATAGGCATTAAACAATGATGTATATTAGGTTTTTATAATTTATCAAAAAACAATCCGACGAATATAAACATACCCGCCCAAAAATTATTTAAAAACGCCTGAAAACAGGCTTGTTTGATGCGATCTTTAGTTAGCCAAGCTTGATATCCAAAGCAACCCACCATAGCCACTATACCCGCATAATAGAACCACCCCGCTTCTATATGGCCGCCTAACAACAAAAATGCTAAGACAGTCATCGATTGCAAAGCAATAATGGCGACATTATCCATTTCACCAAACAATATAGCGGTTGATTTCACACCTGCTTTTAAATCATCATCTCGATCCACCATGGCATATTGCGTGTCATACGCCACTGTCCATAATAAATTAGCCGTATACAATAACCAAACTGGACTCAACAACGGCTGCTCTAAAGCGGTAAAGACCATAACAATAGCCCAAGAAAACGCTGCACCCAAAACAACTTGCGGATAATAAGTATAACGTTTCATAAATGGATACAGTGACGCCAAAAAAACCGCTACCACACTCATTAAAATGGTTAATACATTAGTAAATAATACCAAACTAAAAGCAATCAGGATAAAAACAAAAAATACTTGCAGCGCTAATTTACTGCTTATTTCACCGGTCACTAACGGTCTTAACTTGGTTCTTGCAACTTTCCCATCAATCTTACGATCGGCAAAATCATTAATAATGCAGCCAGCACTGCGCATTATGATCACGCCCATTACAAATATAAATAATATTGATAATGGTGGTAACCCATCTGAGGCAACCCACAAAGCCCAAAGTGTTGGCCATAATAATAATAAAATCCCGATGGGTTTATCCAAACGAGTTAAACGAAGCAAGGCAAAAAAAGTAGACGATGTCATCATAATAATTAGTTATCTAAAAAATCTGGTTCAAAATATTCAGTTACCAATAACGGGTAATTTCGAATATAAAAGATGGATTGACGAGCCCAATAATCATTTTTATTATGCTTAATCATAATTGGCTGTCGTTTAATATGTTTATGCGTAAATAGAAACTGCCCTAACGATTTTGAATGCAGTTTACCAATACGTTTAGTTTGATTATGAAAGGTTTGTAATGGTACAAGGGTGTGCGCTCTTACAACAATTTTGCCATTACAAATCAAATTCACTTTTCGAAACCAAAAGCGCTGAACTTTAAATGATTTATCTTTTAAAGCATGACGGAAAAACTGTTTAGCTTGATGGTTTGTTATCCATCCTTCAAACACAACCTCAACTCTAAAATCACCAAAATGCTTAATTAATTTTTGAGTTAGGCTGGTTTTATCAAACAACCAATGTTTTATCTCAACATTAGGTTTAACAGGTGCCCGAGTCATTTCAAAGAATTTTTGATCAAACCCAGAAATAGACTCAGGAAAATCGACATTACTGATTTTTTGCATCACGCTCTACTAAAAATCTTGCAATATCCAACCACTCATTTCGGTTACCCGATTTAGAATTAATCAAATACTTACCATTAACGATCAACGAAGGTGTGCCTTCTACATTACCTTTTAGCGAAATTTGACGTGCTTTTTCAACCATGCCTTTCACTACAAATGACGACGCTGTGTTAATAAATTGCTCTTCAGATACACCAAACTGAGAATAAAACTGAGCGTATTGCGCTAAGCTACCAATTTTTGCGCGCTGAATATGAATAGCAGCAAACATTTTAGCATGGCCTTTATCTGCAATTTTTAATGCTTTAGCAGTGTAATAGGCTTGAGCGTGAATCGCATAATTTGAATTCCAATAAACAGGCACATGCTCAAAACCAATAGACTCAGGCGTATTTGCGCGCCATTTTTTAACGTCTGACTCGTAAGCATTACAATGTGAACAAGAATAAGAGAATACTTCCCAAATAATACCGTCTTGTTCTTTTGTTAATGTATATTTAATCGGATCTTTTAACACAGACCAATTTTTGCCTTCAACATACTTAGCATCCATCGAGCTTGTTTTTGCTTTACTTTCTGTATTTGCTTTAGTTGCTGTTTGATCAGTGTCATCAGAACATGACGATAAAGAAAACATGACAATGACACTAAGTGTGATGATATTAAATATTGTTTTCATAATTTTTCTCATTATAGAATCTAAAAAAAAGCCCATCTTAGTAGTTGGGCTTTTATAATCAATGACTTTTTAAAATAAGTCTAAATTTCAATACTTATTCTGCTTCTTTTTGCACAATAAACAATGCAACATCAAGAATATTTGCATTTGAACCAGCTGAATCGCCAGTGACTAAATATTTACCATTAACTACGATGTTTGGTGTACCTTTTACTTCGCCATCACGTGTTACCGTTTCTGCAAACAATAAACGGGACTGAACTGCAAATGATTCCGACATTGCAATTAACTTATCTTCATCTACACCAAATTTAGCGTAAATCTTAGCAAAATCTTTTACAGAACCGATTTTTACACGATTTTTATGAATGGCTCTAAAAATTGCATCATGGCTTTCTTCTGGTGCTTTTAAGAATTTAGCCGCATAAAACGCTTTATCTTGTGCTTCAAAGAACGGGTTATTCCAATAAACAGTAACATGTTCAAATACTACATTATCAGGTTTTGACTCTAAAAAACTCTTAACGATTGGCTCAAAAGCATTACAGTGGCCACAGCTATAAGAGAATACTTCCCAAATTACACCAATTTCACCTTCTTTAAGAAAAGTAGGAATTGGTTTTTTTAATAAACGATAATGCTCGCCTTCAACATACTTATCTTCTTGTGCAAAAGCCGTCGTCGCTAAAAAGCTCATCAGGGTAAAAGCGCTAACTAGTTGGATCAATTTTTTCATAATATTTCTCAATAAATAGGGTAAACGGAAGTTAGTGTATCGAATTTAGAAAAAGTTTCAAAAAAAAAGCGATCCGAAGATCGCTTTAGTCATAAATTCTTTGTGAAATTAATGTAAGCCGTTGATATAACTAGCCACTGCTTCAATTTCAAAATCTTTTAATTTAAATGCGATGCTACGCATTATTTTAGTATCACCATCATTAACACGAACTGAATCAGACGCGCTTTCATCACGTGCACCTAAACGATAAGCATATAATTGTGACTCAACATAACCTGCGTGCTGGCCAGATAACATTGGAATACCACCGGGAGCATTACCTTTACCAGTTGGTGAGTGACAAGCTGAACAAGCCGGAACACCAGTTTCTATATTGCCTGCTTTATACAGCATTTGGCCTAATTCAACTAAGTCGGCTTTAGCACTACCAATACTTGGATTTTGTTTAGATAAGTATTGTGCCACTTCATTAATCATTTCGTCTGGCAAAGCAGCCATAGGAGCAACCATCAATCCATTTACTCTTGCACCAGATTTGAAGTCGTTAATTTGTTTAATTAGGTATTTTGCATTTTGGCCAGCTAATTTTGGAAAACTAGCAGCAAGACTATTACCCTGTTCGCCATGACAAGCAACGCAGTTTGCAGTGAAGAATTCTTCACCAGTTTGTGCAAAAACATTAAAAGACGCAACAAGCGTTAATAATCCCAAAAGTGTGTTTTTCATCGTATTATTCCAGTGGGTTCAAGTAAAGGTTCAAATTGAAGTATAGGATTGTAGTATAGGTAAGATTAAACATGTAGCAAATAGACAACACAATCGAGTCTTTTGCTTATTTATCTTCATATCCTAAATTCTATTATCGAAAACACGCGCATGATACGTGTATAACAATAAGTTGCAATACCTTTTAGTGGGTGCGTCGAGAAATAGATGCCTAATTTAAGCTCATAAGGCTATAATAGCCGTTTATATCATTGGATTATATTCATGGGTTACCCATACGAAAATTGTGAATTTCTCAAAAGTGCGCAAATGTTAAAACAATGTCCGTCAGATATCGGTCGCGAAGTCGCTTTTGCAGGGCGTTCTAACGCGGGTAAGTCAAGCGCATTAAACACAATCACACAACAGAAAAAACTGGCTCGAATCAGTAAAACACCTGGTCGTACGCAATTAATGAACTATTTTACATTTGGTGCAGATGATCGATATTTGGTGGATTTACCGGGTTATGGTTTTGCAAAAGTGGCCAAAAAAGTAAAAGACGAATGGAACAAACATTTAGCTAATTATTTAGAAAAACGTCGTTCATTAGTTGCTTTGGTTATTTTGATGGATATTCGTCATCCTCTTAAAGATCACGACATGGAAATGATCCAATGGGCCATAACAAGTGAACTACCTTTGCGTTTAGTGTTAACTAAATCTGATAAATTTAAGCGTGGTCCGGCTCAATCAACTCTTTTGAAAGTAAAAAAACAGTTTAAAGATTACGAGTTTGTCACAGTACAAACATTTTCTAGTCTAAATGAAGACGGCGTCAAAGAATTAAGAGCGTTTTTAGATCAGAATTTGTACCTTGATGAAACACCCGCTTATGTAGAACCTGAGCAGGAAAACATACCCGAGGGAAAAAAATGAAAAGTATGAAAAAATTCGCTTTATTACTCAGTGTTTTAACCTGTTTAATAAT
>JALJPK010000091.1 GCA_022968985.1 Pseudomonadales bacterium
AAAGCGCCATTGTTCAAAACTCAAACTTACACCGTCCATAGTCTCAATTGAAATGGAACCCGCTTCAAATTGCGCACGAACCGCAGCAATTGCTACATCCGCATCCGCTACTTTACGATTGATTTCACCCGGAGATGGATAAGCTTGCATACGAGATGAAACTAAAGATTGTAAGTTTGTATTGCGACGAGATAATAAATCAACAACCAATAACCAAGGAATCATACCGCTGTCACAGTAAGCGAAATCACGGAAATAATGATGTGCACTCATTTCACCACCGTAAACGGCATCTTTTTCGCGCATAATTTCTTTAATATAAGCATGGCCCGTTTGTGATTGAATCGCTTCACCACCGTTTTGTTCAACAATTTCACGGGTATTCCACAATAAACGCGGATCATGAATAATTTTAGCGCCGGGGTTTTTAGCTAAAAATGCTTCAGCTAATAAACCTACAATGTAATAACCTTCAATAAAACGACCATTAGAATCCCAAAAGAAACAACGATCAAAATCGCCATCCCAAGCAATACCCAAATCGGCCTTATGCGCAATCACTTGATCACCAGTAACAGCTTGCTGTTCATGTAATAAAGGGTTTGGAATACCGTTAGGGAAGGTACAATCAGGCTCATGATTGATTTTAATAAATTCAATTGGAATATTGCGCTCTTTTAAAGCGACTTCAATACGATCAATAGTAGGCGCTGCAGCACCATTGCCGCCATTTACAACAATTTTCATAGGTTTAATCACATCTGCTTGGATGTAACCAAATAAATGATTTATGTAATCAGTTGTTGTATCGATAACTTGTATAGAGCCCTTTTTATCGGCTTTAACAAAGTCATTTTTCTCAGCAACGGCTTTAATATCCAAAAGACCCGTGTCATTAGAAACAGGACGAGAATCTTCACGAACCAGCTTTAAACCATTATAATCAATCGGATTATGACTCGCAGTGATCATAGCACCACCACTAATACCAAGGTGTTTAGTAGCAAAATAAATCTCTTCCGTACCACAAAGACCTATATCTAATACATCAACACCCATATCCATAAGGCCATTAGCAAATGCATTTTTAATTTCGTTAGACGTTTCACGAACATCTTCACCTACCACTACTTTAGTTGGGTTAATAACCTGTGCATAAGCACAACCAATACGATACGCAACATCAGTATCCAACTCAGTACCCAGTTGACCACGGATATCGTAAGCTTTGAAGCATGTTAAATTCTTCATAAATCCACTAAATAATATGATAAAAGGGGTATTTTATCTCTTTTGTGGAAAAGATGCTATTAGTGGGCTTACAGAGTTTCATTTAAATAGCATTCCATATAGAATCGCACGTTATTAAAATAACAAAATAGAATAAATGAAGACATCAGATAAAACTTTGTGTGTGTATTGCGCACCAAAATATGAACAATTAGTCATTACTTGCCTTAATGATAAAAAAATCACGTTTAAAATAAATGATTATTCATTCAAAAGCGCCAAACAATATGTTTTTTGCCATTATCGTAATTCAGAATTAACCAAACAAAATAGACAGTATTTAGTTTCTGTTATGGCCAGAGGCGCACATGTTGAGCCATTAGTCTCATTTTTAGATCAATCTTTGGGATACACAGAAATAGATTTATTACATAGCGCTTATTTTTTACATCAAAAAGCATTTGGTATTTTATCCAAAACAAAAAGCAAATTCGAAAAACGTATAATCGATTTCTTATTTATTTTCGCACTTGCGCTAGTCGCACTTCCTATTGGAATAATAACCGCTATATTGATAAAATTAGAATCTAAGGGGCCAATCTTTTTTAAACAAAAAAGAGTAGGTCAATTTAACCAAGAATTTGAAGTAATTAAATTTAGATCCATGGGTCAAGATGCAGAAAAAGATGGCGCACAATGGGCCAGTAAAAATGATATGCGAGTCACTCGTATTGGTAAATTTATCCGAAGGACACGCATAGATGAATTACCTCAGCTTATCAATGTTTTTAAAGGTGAGATGTCAATCATTGGACCGAGACCTGAACGAGAAGTATTTATTCAAGACCTGGAAAAAGAAATCCCTTATTACCGATTTAGACATGCAGTAAAACCTGGAATCACAGGTTTAGCTCAAGTTAAATATGCTTATGGCGCATCCGTAGAAGATGCAAAATGGAAACATCGTTTCGATTTGTATTATATTAAACATAGGAATTTAGGGTTAGATTTGAAAGTTTTATTATTAACATTTAAAACAGTTATTTTTGGGATGGGGCGTTAAAATGAATGAGCCATTAGTGTCAATAATTACTCCAACCTTTAATGATAAAAAAACCATATTGGCAACAATAGACTCAGTAATTAGTCAAACCTACCAAAACTGGGAACTATTAGTAATAGATGACTGTTCAGAAATAGAATATCAATCTTTTTTAAAGACTATCATTTCAATTAAAGATCATAGAATAAAAATTATTCAAAGAGTTTGGAATGGTGGCGCAGCAGTAACTAGAAATAGGGGAATCGAAGTGGCTCAAGGTGACTTCATTGCATTTCTTGATGCCGACGATTTATGGAAGAAGAACAAACTTGAAGTTCAAATATCAACAATGCTTAAGAATCATTGGCCTCTTTCACACACTTCATACAATACATTCAAAGAGGTTGGAGTAACAATTGGATTAAGAAAAGCTAAGTTGAAATCGGAATATAAAGACTGCCTTGGGAAAAATCCAATTGGTTGCCTAACAGCTATATATAACTGTAAAGAACTTGGGAAAATTTATATGCCCAATATTTCAAAAAGACAAGATTTAGGACTTTGGTTAAGAATATTAAAGATTACACCTTTTGCATACGGTATAGATGAATGCCTTGCTGAATATCGACTAGGCAACCCTAAATCGATTTCAGGTAATAAAATTAATGCAATTAAATATCAATGGAGACTTTATAGAGAAATTGAGAAATTAAGTACATTAAAAAGTTTTAATTCCCTCCTAAAATACTTATTTATTAGGTTTTAATTTTCCAATTTTGAACGACTTAAAGATGTAACAGGATCATCATTTATACAATTTTCAATAAACTCACAATAAAAAATAAAGCTCTCAATCTACCACTAAAATCATTCATTAAAGCTTTCTAAAAAATCGATAAACCTATTTTGAGTAAGGTAATCATGCTGCTTCGCATGAAGAACTAATAAACTTTTATCAAACTTCATTTCAACTAACTTCATAATTTTCTCATATATATCAGCAACACTACCATTACAATGAAGACCGGTCACTCCATCATTAACTGCCTCTATCATCCCCCCTGTATCCCCACTCAATACGGGAACACCATATGAATTAGCTTCAATATAAACAATACCATACCCCTCAATCGAAGCATTAGCTTCATCATAGATTGAAGGTAATAAAAAATAATCAGCCTCTAAATATAACTTCTCCTTTTGTTCATTCGTAACCCTACCAACAAAACTCACACAATTAGCTAATTTCAGGTTATCCACTAAAGAATTTAAATTTTCAAATTCACTTCCACTGCCTGCAACTTTATACAAAAAGTTGAGATCTGGTATATTATTTTTGATTAACGCCATTGCACGAATTACATTTTCAATATTCTTACGCTTAACTAACCTTGTAATGGTAAAGAATTCCAGTGGAACCTCTAGGTTGTTATTATCTTGAAACTGGATATCTTTCGGTATTTCCATGAAAGGAAATTGAACCAAGTCAACTTTACGCCCTGTATTTTTTTCAAATAGAGTTCCAATAGCTTCACTATTAGCAATAAATCGTGTATTTCTCCTTTTAATTAAATATTTTAAAAGTGTACGCTGTAATAAATTTAGCTTTAACACTTCATTCCCATGTACAAATATAATTACCTTTTTGGGAATAAGGTAAATAATAGGGAAAATAAAAACTGCCATCTTCCAAGTGGCTAAAATATACACCTGCCCTTTTAGAATACTAAATAATTTTCTAAAACGATCTTCTTTATAAGCATAATAAGATACATCTCTATTTTTTGTTTTAAGTAACTTTTCTACATAAAACATCCAATTTTGAATTCCACCTTTATCACTTGAAATTTCCGGTGTTATTATTATTATTTTATTCACAACTTATATTTCACCTTATTAAACAGAGCTTTAATTTGGCTCACTTTACTATCTCGATAATAAATAAACCTATCTTTTACTTCACTGACTGAGCTATCAATACTTTCAATTGCAGTCAACTGAATTATTATATATCTATGATAGAAACCACTATCTATATTCCCATCTAATGAATAATAAGACCAATATCCAGTATCATATAACGGTAAAATCGTATTTAGATTTTTCATATTTTCATTAAAAACTGCAGTATATTTACTGTTAATTATTGATAATTCATACACTCCTAAAATAGAGGTTATATATCCATTCAATACACCATTCAATTTAGAACGAGGATACTCTTCATATATATAACCTTCAATTCCATTAATTATAAAATCCCTTTTTACACCGCCGTTAGCTACACCTAATTCTAAGAAATCACAAGCCTTACACGCCACATCCAAATACTTTATATTTTTTGTATACTTATACGCTCTCACTAATGCTGATATCGCTAAGCCTTGCGCCATTCCAGAGGGCCAAGGTGATGGTAAATCTGAATAACTTGGATTTTTATGCTCAATCACCCATGAACCATTCTTCATCTGATTATTTACCAACCATTCACAATGCAATAGTGCTTTATCTAAATAGTATTTTGTATTTGTTTTTCTCCAGGCAAGCCAACAAGCGAGTGAATATTGGGATAACTCTAAAGCATGAATATGATCAAACCCATCATATCCTTTAAAAAGATAAATACCAGAATCATCAAAGCTACCTTTATAATCAGTCGCCTTTTTTGATATATCATAAAAATATAAAAACTGATCGGATTCACGCTCTTCAAATGAAACATCAGGGTATAATATATGCCAATAATCTTGGAATCGACGTGAAAAATACTGAAGAATTGTAATTAATTTACCATGAGAAAAATTCAATAAAATATACCTACCTTTCTTTTTTCTAAATAATATACTGCAAAATACATAGAAAAGAATAATGTAAAAACAACCGAACCATAATCACCAGTTCTTGTCATGTATGAAATCAATGCAAACAACGCAACTACGCTAAGGTCAGAATAACGCCCCCTCACTCTATAAAATATAAAAAAACACAACACTAGTACAAGCCCCAAAACACCAAAATCAGAAAGTATCTTTAAAAACATGCTAGATGCATCAACACTATTGGTACCGTACAATCTATGATCTTTATCTATTAAGTCGATTATATATTTATCATAATTTAATCTATGACTATTCATACCACTACCAAATATATAATTATGATCCTCTAACGTTTTATATGTAATATAAGCATTAGAATATATTGCAAAAATGGTTGCACCACTATTTTCAACATCAATAGAATTAAAGTTCACAATCTTATTTATTTTGGTTGATACTACCTCGCTAGTTGAAACTATTGCAAGAATAAAAAAAATCCCCCCTCCTATTAAAATAGATTTGAAATTTGGTTTCAAAACTGTAAAAAAAACAAATAAAATCAATACAAAATACATTGAAAAAGAGAATGTCATTAAAAATGCCACCATTATTATCACGAATTGTTTTTTACTTACTAAACTAGAAAAAAAAGAAGACTTCTCTAAGCTTTTAATACCAGCAAACAAACCAAATGATATGAAATATGCAAAATGAGAAGGCTCTGTAAAAATGGAATCCACCCTATATAAAGTAAAATATTTTAAATCACTAATATTACTCCCACCTTCAAAACCCAACGATGAATGTAGGTCATATATATATTTAAATCCAAGCAAAAAGGAAATTTGTTGAACTATTGCAAAAACAGAAATATAGCATTGGAATTTGATTAATCTTCCAATAATTTTTTTTAAATCACCTAATTTAAAATATAAATAAAAACCATAAGTATTAATAGTAAATAACACATAATTACTTATAAAAAACTTATCTACTTTACCGAAATAGTATAAATATGATATTACAGAACCAATTAAAATTCCCAAATAAAGAATCAGCAACTGTAAAGGTATTCTATTCTTACCTTCATAAGTTGCTAAACAAATTTGATATATCGAAAAAACAAGCCCTAACATCAAAGACACTCGAATCCCATCAGGTCTAAATGCATATGTAATAAAAATCAAATAAAATAACACATTACTAATCATTAAATAACTCAAGTGTTAATCTGATACTTTTATCTAAATCAAATTCTTTTTCCACTCTCCTTCTAGCATTAACTGAAATATCAGTTCTTAATGAAAAATTTAGGATTAACTTTTCAATACAACAAACAATCTCTTCAATATTTTCAGATTTAAATAAGAACCCACTTTCATTGTGATTAATAATCTCTGGAATTCCACCAACGCTACTTGCGATAACAGGGACACCTGACGACATTGCTTCGATTATAACCAATCCAAAAGGTTCTTCCCACCTTGAGCACATAACAAAGATATCAGCTGTTGAAAGCAGACTTTCAGATTTTATAAACCCTAGAAAAGATACATCTGAGTCAACTCCTTCTTCCTTAGCGAGATTTAAAAGGTTATCTTTTTCTGCTCCACACCCTCCAATTTCAAGTCTAATATTATTATATTTTAATCTCAAGATAGCAAAAGCCCTAATCAACAGGTCTTGACCTTTATTTTCTTCCAATCTTGAAATATTTACAATTTTTAAATTTTCATTGTTTTTTGGAGCATTATATACAAATCTCTCTAAGTCCACACCATTATGAATTACTATAAACTTCTTGCTGTACACCCCTAAAGTCAGCTTTGATAATTGGATTTTCATAGCATTAGAAACAAAAATCAATTTTTCCAAAAAAAACAAACTTACAAAGTGCAATAATATCTTTAGCGGCAACATCGGCGCATCTAATAAAGTATGAGCAACTGCAATTATTGTTTTTGATTTAATAAAAGGAGACATATACAAAGCTTCTTTACCATTCAAAAACACTATATCAATTTTTTTTTCTTTAATTATATTATTTATATCCTTAATTGCTTTATTGTAGCATTTAACATTATCTAGACTTAAAAAGCGTTTTGACCTTGAAGTCCCGATATAAATCTTGCTGGAACCGAGTTTAACATTTGAAATAAATTTAGGTATATCAGGAGAATAAAGATATGAGTCCAAACCACTTGTAGCATTTATTAGTGATTCCAAGTAAACCTCACCACCACCATAACAATCATTAAACGTTATAAATAATATTTTTTTCATTTCATAGACTTCTTGATTTTAAGAATGAATTCACTAAAAAAATAACATATCCGCCCTAATTTATCTAATTTAACAGCCTTCTCTTCTGCTTTTGTAGTTCTTGACATCAATTCACTAACCCCACCAGCTCTCATTTCAGTCAAGATATATTTAATTTTAATAAATTTATATCTATATAAATAGAGAGTTAAAAGTAAATTATAATCACTTGCCATTTTATAATCGGTAGAGAAACTATGGTTTGCATAAATATCTCGTGTTACAAAAACAGAAGGGTGATTTAGACTCATACCAAAAATCATTTTCCAAGCTACTGCATTTTTAGTTCGAATAACACTTCTATCATCTTGATTAACTAAATTCATATCGCCATAAATAACTAATTTTGTTTTTTCTTTACTTTTAGAAAACGCTTTTATAATTAAATCAAAAGCTCCTTCTACATAATAATCATCGGCATTAATTATCCCTATTAAAGAACCATTACACCTTGCAACACCTTTGTTCATTGCATCATAAATACCATCATCAGTTTCAGATACAACACAAGATATTTCTTTTTCGTATTTTTTTAATATATTTAAAGTATTATCAGTCGACCCACCATCAATTATTATATATTCGACATTCTTATAAGTCTGATTTAAAATACTTTTAATTGTATCTTCAATATATTTTTCACCATTATAAACAACTGTTACAATTGATATTAGCACTTGCTCACTTTCATTAACCGAAACAACCATACATTTATTCCCAAAATATTTTATGTGACATTTCTTTTCTTTAAAACTATTTTAACCATAAACTTAAGAAATGATATAAATGGCGACTGGCTCCGATAATGAAATATTAACATCCCATAAGATTCAATATAAGTA
The DNA here is from genome assembly GCA_022968985.1 of Pseudomonadales bacterium. Lineage (GTDB taxonomy): Bacteria > Pseudomonadota > Gammaproteobacteria > Pseudomonadales > Natronospirillaceae > Marinicellulosiphila. Next base: position 8,256 of record JALJPK010000091.1, read on the forward strand.
TTTAATTTATACCGCCTCACTTCCTCTTCATGCTTAGGCCTTATATACCCTTCAGGGTATTTATTATACTGTGTAGGGTCTTTACACCCGATTAAATTATATTTTCTATACAGCAAACTGAAAACAGATTGATCATATCTATGTTCAATAAATTCATTCCTTGTTTCGCAAGCTTTCACTGGACCAATAATACATCTAGGGTTGCGTGAATATACAAGTAAGTCTGAAAAGAATTTCACACTAAAGTCAGACTTTCTAATTAAATAAAAACTTGCACTTAACTGATTTTTATCTCCGAAGGATTTCTCTACATTCATTAATTCAAATACACTTGGTGAAGTCCATTGCATTTCCAATAAGGGTAATTCAAAACCAATAACATCCTGATTATGAACATCTAGTAATTTAATAAGGGGATTAACATTTCGAATAAAATATGAACAAGCATCAGAATAAAATAAACAATCACCATCTGACATTTTTTGTAATGTTTTCATAATTAAATATGGTTTCCATAGCCAATACCCACCACCATATTTATTATTCATAATTTCCGAATTCGCATCACGAAAACTATCTTCGATATCTTCAGGTCCATAAGTAATAACCTTATCAAACCCCCCTAAAACTCTAGCCATCCAAACAGCTATTTTTTTTTGTTTTAAATAGTTATTATCCCCGTATGTAATAAAAATATTCATTTCAATTTCTTTAACCTATATACAGTTGATAATAAAAATACACAATACAAAATCAATAATGGAATTAAAACAAATCTATATTCATTTATATATAATTGAATGATAATGTATAAGATTGGTACCATATAGATTTTTGCCACATGCATATTTAGTAAAGTCAAATACTTGATTTTCAATATACTCACCATGAACAGCCCTAGTGCGTAGCCACTAATACCAATTGCTATAATTATTCCCACAACATCAAAATATATATATAAAACATATGCGAATGATACTCTAATCATCAACATACCCAAGTCAGAGTAAAAATTATATTTAATAAGCCCGAGCCCCTTAAGCATAAAAAATGGGACTATCGTAAGGCTATATATAGGAATAAGAAGGAAAAAACTATAAAGATAAACACTAGTATTTTTGTAATTATCCGTTAGCCAAAGTTCGAAAATAATATCACTTTCTATCAAAATAACACTTATTATAAGTGATGCTAATACCAATAGTATTTGAAGAAACAAATAATACCATAGCACTTCTTTTTTACTTTTTAACAGGCCCACTTTAGGGAAAATCCAACTTATTGATGAGGCTATCACTCCATGTATATTGCTAAATACTAATAATGCTAATGAATAATAAGCTAACGTACTCATATTTGTTAACATTACAACTAACCACTTATCTACTTGACTAGCTACCACTCCAACAATTGAAATAAGCCAACTCCACTTAGCATAAGAAAAGACCTCCTTTAATTTTGTATAGCTAAACAATGTAAACAATGATATTCCAGGAGTCACTCTCTTAATAAAAACAATTTCAATTAATAAGATAACACATGCATTTATGACACTGAATAAAATAACCCAATAGAGATCTTTCGTTATGATTGCAGTAATTAATTGAGTAATTATTAATGTCAATTTCGAACATACAGACAAAAATGAAGCAATATCCAGCCTTTCATATCCTTTAAAATATGAAAATATGATTTGTTCTATTAATTTTAGTGAAAATAAAGCAGTGCCAAAATGGAATATTGCTTTAAATTCTGATTCGGCCCTAAATTCCCCATCAAAACTGTCAAAATCTAGCAATGATATTATTGTAAAACTTAGTAGCATTAGTAATACTGCGAATATTAATTGACTAGTAAATACAGTTGAAAACAATACATTAATTGAACCTAAATCCTGATATTTTCTGTATTTAGGAATATACCTAATTAAAGTATCTACGCCACCTATATTTACTATGGACATCAATATAACTAACGAATTAATAAACATCCAAATACCATAATCTTGAACCCCTAATTTAATTAAAAATATTGGAGTGGCAATAATCATTGTTAACGGCATAACTAGGGTATCAATCACGCTAAAGATGGAGTTTTTAATACTACTTACAGACTTCACTACGATTCCTTCAAAAAATACATCTAATATTTTAAAATTGAATTAAATATTGCAATTCTATTAATTACTTCATTATTATGATTTTTATTTACCTTCCCGTTTAGGAATAATTTAAACTCTTGTTCAAAATGACTACAAGGGTTTATTACTAGTTTTTTTTCATCACCATTCGAAAAGTATATTTTTATATTCGATTGAAATGTTTCTGGCTTTGAAAACGCTCTTTCAACCACTATTCGAGCCTTTTCAAATTCAATTACAATCTCATTTTTATAGGCTGATCCAATTGCCCATTGCGCTATTGCATATACGTCCTCATTACTAAAGACAGCGATTCCATTAAGATCAACCTCATACCCTAAACCTCCTTTAATTATAGAATAATCTAACTTATAATTACTCAATAATGATTGAATTCCAGAAATTGGGTAATACCCAACATCCAATAAAGCACCTCCATTTTTTTCTAAGTCATACCTGATATTATTATATTCTAAATGAGGGATCATGAACTTTGCATTAATTGAAATCATCCTCCCAAACTCGTTACTTTTAACCAATTCATTTAAAGTAAAAAATTGTGTATGATATTTATACATCATTACTTCTTTCAAAATACAATTACTTTCTTTTGCCAAATCAAATAATTCCTTGGCTTTATCTACATCAAACGTTAACGGTTTTTCACAAAGTATATTTTTATTAGATTCCAACCCAAGTTTAACTATTTCATAATGTGTAGATATTGGTGTAGCTACATATATAAATTCTATCTCATCATCATTTAAAACATCAGAAAAGTTAGTTGTAAAATCAAAGTTAAATAATAAATGCGATGGATGAGGAACTCTTACAACTACTGATTTTACATGTACACCCATTCTTTCTAAAATTGGTAAAATATTTTTTTTTACATGAGCTCCAAAGCCCACTATTGCAATTTTTTTATTTAACATTAAATTCTCATAACTTTGTTTATTTAGTATATTAGTAAGGGAATATCATTTTTTATTATGCATTTTGAATTTTTCATAATTACGTATAACTATATCTTCCGAATAAATTTTATCACATAGTACTAACATTACCGCACCTTTGCTAAAATTAAACATATCCCTCCAAACCATTCCACCAACAAATAATCCCACAGCATCATTTTTCATATTGATAATTTCTACTTTACTCCCCCCCTCCAATCTAATATCAAAAGTACCAGACAAACATAATATAAATTGTTGCAACTCTTCATGAGCATGCGCACCTCTAACCTCATCAATATTAATATCAGTTAAATAGAAAGCTCGTTTTATATCAAATGGAATTTGGTCGCCTGATTCAACAATACTAATACTTCCTGTTTTTTCATTAATATGGGAAATCTTTTTTTTAAACCAAGTATGATTTGAAATCATTTAAAACCTCTACTATTAACTAAACAAAAATTGATGCAATTAAAATCACAAATTATTTATAACGATTTATTAAAACTCAAAAGCAAACAATAAATTATTATATGTGAGCTAAAATCCCTCGAATATGTGGATTAATCCATGCATCTTCTTTTAATAATTGCTTGATTTGATACAAACTCAACCAAATATAATTATCATTAGGTAATTTAATATCATTTTTTTCTGGTAACTCAACTAAAATCCCTCTATTCCTCTTTAAATGTAATCGCCCACCATCTTCCGCAAGCCAACTGTCGAACAATATTGTTACATCAGTATCTTCATTCCTATTTAAAAACAACTCTGAGAAATTTGGCTTTCGCCCTCCGTGAGCCTGATTTAAATTTGCAAAAGTTGCTTGTAAAGTGGGACTGATTTGCACTTTACCATAATTTCCCGGCTCTTCTTTAGCTTCGCAAAGATAATGAGGAATACCATCAAATCGCTTACGTATTATACCAAGTAAACCACCATCATAACCAACCTGTTCTAATATTGGCTGATCCCAAGTAACTTCAATTTCACGATTTTTTGACGTAACTCTAACTCCGTGAATTGTAAAAAAATCACCTGATTTATGAGAGATATTCCCCGTACTAGGTTCAACAGTCCAATCATTTACTTCATTTAATGGGATATCGAGTACTTCTAGTGAAGATAACTCTCTTTTGCTTTCAAACCATGCTTTTATTTCATTTAAGCTATAAAATATTGACCAATCATTTAATGACTCAAACATTGTTTCTACAGCATGCGAATAATTTTCATCATTTATAAATTCACTTACAGTTGTTTCGAAAATATTAAATTCTTGTAGATAATTTTTTTTCATTTTAAACCCTACAACTTATCAAAAATTAGAGAATTCAAATAGCTACCATAGCTATTTTTCAACATTGGTTTGGCTATTTTTTCTATTTCAATTTTATTCAACCATCCTTGATTCAATGCAATCTCTTCAAGGCAGGCCACTTTATAACCCTGTCTTTTTTCAATTGTTTCAACAAAGGTGCCTGCTTCGAGTAGACTGTCATGGGTTCCGGTATCAAGCCAAGCAAACCCTCTGCCAAGTAGCTCAACATTTAAGTCGCCTTTATTAAGATAAGCTTGATTGATTGATGTTATTTCAAGCTCTCCTCGGGAGGATGGTTTAACATTTTTAGCTATTTCAACTACATTACTATCATAAAAATATAAACCTGTAATTGCAAACTGAGACTTAGGATTTTGAGGTTTTTCCTCTAAGGAAATAGCCTTTTGATTTTCATCAAATTCAACTACACCAAAACGCTCCGGGTCTTTCACCTGATACCCGAAAATAGTTGCTCCCGACTTTCTATTAACTACTTTTTTTAAAATAGGAGTAAACCCATGCCCCCAGAATATATTATCACCCAGCACCAAACAAACATCATCACCATCAATAAACTGTTCGCCTATAATAAAAGCCTGAGCTAGACCGTCTGGACTTTCCTGAACAGCATATTTTAAGTTAATCCCAAATTCACTACCATCACCCAGCAATCGCTGAAATGAAGCCTGATCTTCAGGTGTAGTGATTATTAATATCTCACGAATACCAGCCAACATCAAAACTGAAATTGGATAATAAATCATAGGTTTATCGTAAACTGGCAACAGTTGCTTAGAGACACCTTTAGTAATAGGGTATAAGCGAGTCCCAGATCCACCGGCTAATACAATACCTTTCATAACTGAATACCTAATCGTTCACCTTTATAAGTGCCATCTTGAATATGTTGGCACCATTTTTTATTATTTAGGTACCATAAAACCGTTTTTCTAATACCTGTCTCAAAACTTTCTTTTGGAATCCAATTTAGCTCTTTGTCAATTTTAGTTGCATCAATTGCATAACGAACATCATGACCCGGCCTATCTTTTACAAAAACAATTAAGTCAGTATATGAAGTTAAATGCTTAGTTTGCTCATTAGAAGCTACTGGAACCAACTCGTCTAAAATAGAACAAAGTGAATTCACCACCTCAAGATTGGTTTTTTCATTATGGCCGCCAATGTTATAGGTTTCACCAATAGAACCTTCGGTTACTACTTTATATAAAGCATGGGCATGATCCTCTACATATAACCAATCACGAATTTGCTTTCCATCACCGTAAATGGGTAATGATTTAGCTTCTAATGCATTTAAAATAACATGTGGAATTAGTTTTTCAGGAAAATGATAAGGACCATAGTTGTTTGAACAATTAGTTATTACAATTGGCAATCCATAGGTCCGATGCCAAGCTCTAACAAGATGATCACTTGAAGCCTTAGAAGCAGAATAAGGGGAGCTAGGATCATAAGATGTTTCTTCTGTGAACAAATCAACGGCACCTTCCAAATCCCCATACACCTCATCGGTACTGATATGGTGAAATCTAAACAGTGCTTTTTTATCTTTTCCTAGTGCCGACCAATAACTCCGTGCAGCCTCTAATAAAGTAAACGTACCAATAATATTTGTCTGTATAAATTCAGCTGGACCATCTATTGAACGATCTACGTGAGATTCGGCGGCTAAATGCATTATGGCATCTGGTTTATACTCTGTTAAAACACGATCTAACTCAACTCTATTGCAGATATCAACTTGCTCAAAAACGTAACGATCTGAGTCAGTTACTTCTAATAATGACTCTAAGTTGCCCGCATAAGTTAATTTATCAAGGTTAATTACAAAGTCATTTGTATTTTCTATAATATTACGTATAACAGCTGAACCTATAAAACCAGCACCACCAGTGATTAGTATTTTCATTTTAAATTCAGCCTCTAACTGTGTTTTGGTTTTCTAAGAACCATTGATAAGTCATTGTTAATCCTTGTTCTAACTCAATAGAATATTTCCAGCCTAAATCTGCCAATCTATCTACATTCATTAATTTACGCGGAGCACCATCAGGCTTAGTGGCATCATAACTAATTTCACCTTTATAACCTGTTACTTTAGCGACTGTTTCGACCAATTCACGAATAGTACAATCAACCCCTGTACCCACATTTATATGACTTAACATTTCTTGAGTATTGCTCTGATATGTCTCTTGATTTAATTGCATCACAAAAATAGATGCTGCTGCCATGTCATCTACATGCAGAAACTCACGTTTGGGAGTACCTGAACCCCAAGCAACCACTTCGGATAAATTATTTAATTTTGCTTCATGAAAACGACGAATTAATGCGGGAATTACATGGGAGTTTTCAGGGTGGAAATTATCGTTCTCGCCGTATAGATTAGTAGGCATAACTGAACGATAGTTACGTCCATACTGACGATTATATGACTCACACATTTTAATACCGGCAATTTTCGCTACTGCGTAAGGCTCGTTTGTTGGCTCTAATGTACCCGTTAACAATGCATTTTCTGTCATTGGTTGAGCAGCTAGTTTAGGGTAGATACATGACGACCCTAAAAATAATAAATTCTGAGTATCAGCTAAATGCGCTCCATGGATAATATTATTTTGAATACTTAAGTTTTCAAAAATAAATTCCGCTGGATAAGTATTATTGGCAACTATTCCGCCTACTTTTGCTGCCGCTAAATAAATTTCGTCAAATTTATGTTCAGCCAAAAAAACAAATACCGCTTTCTGGTCTAATAAGTTTAATTCTTTACGTGATGCAGTAATAATTTCAACATCAGTTTGTTTTTGCAATTGACGTACGATTGCAGAACCTACCATACCATTATGGCCAGTTACGAATATTTTTTTCATAAAAAGAGCTCTTTAGGTAATAACTTTGAAGAGATGGATCGGATAAATAATCTAGTTGCATTAATAAATTTAGTTCGAGCTTTAGTTCGTCTGTTGTTATAAAGAGATTGACTGAAGTCAAACCTACAATTCTTCTGCTTTATAAAAAGACGGCCTAAAGGCCGATCTACAAATACTCAATTATGTTTGACTGTTATTATTCAACCGATACAGATACATCATAACCATGTTGCTTTAGCAGCGCATGTTGTTTAGCCTTGGCTAAATCGTTTTCAACCATTTCTGCACACATTTCTTCTACTGTAATTTCCGGTGTCCAGCCTAGTTTTTCTTTGGCTTTTGATGGATCACCTAACAATGTTTCAACTTCTGCTGGTCTGAAGTAACGTGGATCCACTTTAACAATCACGTCACCTACTTTTACCGCTGGTGCAATTGATGAATCGACACTAATAACTGTCGCTACTTCGTTTAAACCTTCACCTGAAAATTTTAATTCAATGCCTGCATTTTTGGCTGACATTTTTACAAATTCGCGTACCGATATCTGTTTACCTGTTGCTATTACAAAGTCATCCGCAACATCTTGCTGTAACATCATCCACTGCATACGTACGTAGTCTTTTGCATGCCCCCAATCGCGTAACGCGTCCATATTACCCAAATACAAACAGCTCTCTAAACCCAGCGCCATATTTGATACTGCACGTGTAATTTTGCGTGTCACAAAGGTTTCACCACGGCGTGGTGATTCGTGATTAAACAATATACCGTTACAAGCATACATACCATACGATTCACGGTAGTTAACTGTAATCCAATACGCATATAATTTAGCGACACCATAAGGCGAGCGCGGGTGAAAAGGTGTCGTCTCTTTTTGTGGGGTTTCTTGTACTTCACCATACAATTCAGACGTAGAAGCTTGATAAAAACGTGTCTTTTTCTCTAAACCTAATAAACGAATCGCTTCTAATATTCTAAGTGTACCCATTGCATCTACATCGGCTGTGTATTCAGGTGCTTCGAACGACACTGCAACGTGTGACTGTGCGCCTAAGTTATAAACTTCATCTGGCTGAATATCTTTAATCAAACGCGTAAGGTTTGAAGAGTCAGTAAGGTCACCGTAATGTAGAAAAAACCTTTGGTTTTTTTCATGATTATCTTGATAAATATGATCGACGCGCTCGGTATTAAAAGACGACGCACGACGTTTAATACCATGCACTTCATAACCTTTTTCTAATAAAAATTCCGCTAAGTAAGATCCATCTTGCCCGGTTATGCCTGTAATCAATGCTTTTTTCATAATATCACTTTTAATAATTAGTTATTAGTTATCAAACTCTTCCGTACACGTCTTCAAAACGAACAATATCGTCTTCACCTAAATATGAGCCTGACTGAACTTCAATCAATTCTAAATCGATAACTCCAGGATTATGTAACGCATGCACTACACCTACAGGTAAATATATTGATTCATTTTCAGTTAACAAAATATCTTTATCACCTTTTTTCACCATGGCAGAACCTGATACCACCACCCAATGTTCAGCTCTATGATGATGCATTTGCACTGATAATTTCGCCCCAGGTTTTACTGTAATACGTTTTACTTGATAACGCTCACCACGATCAATTGAATCATAACTGCCCCAGGGTCGGTATACTTCTCTGTGGAAGTCAACTTCTGGGCGGTTTTGTTTTTTCAGTTGATTTACGATATTTTTAACATCTTGAGCTTTATCTTTATGTGCCACCAAAACCGCATCTTTTGTGCTGATAATTACTAAATTATCAACACCTACAGTCGTTATCATTTTATCATCTGCCACGATTAAACAATTTTTTGTGTCAGTTGTGAATACATCACCTGATAATGCGTTATTGTTATTGTCTTTTTGTTTAACATCCCAAAGCGCTGAAAACCCACCTACATCACTCCAACCAACATCAAGCGGAACGACTACGGTTTTTGATGAGCCCTCAGCGCTAGATAATGGTTCCATTACGGCGTAATCGATTGAATCATCTGGACAGGCTTTAAATGCTGCTTCGTTAATTCGAACAAAATCCAAGTCATTTTTGATATTAGCCATTGCTTGTTCACAAGCTACAAACATATCAGGCGCAAACTCCTTTAAAGAGTCTAAATAAACAGACGCCTTAAACAAAAACATACCACTATTCCAATAAAATTCACCGGAATCTAAATATTGTTGCGCAGTTTCTAAATTGGGTTTTTCTACAAATTGATCAACTTTAAATCCAACACCTTCTTCTTTATCGCCACGTTTAATATAACCATAACCCGTTTCAGGTTTATTAGGCACTATACCAAATGTCACAAGTTTTCCATTTAGTGCTTGATCACAAGCTGATTCGATTACATTACAAAACTCTTGAGAGTCACGAATGTCGTGATCAGCTGCCAATACTAATAACAATGGATCAGCACCATTTTTTATTGCATGAAAAGCTGCTAATGCAATGGCGGGTGCGGTATTTCGTCCCACTGGCTCTAATATAATTGAAACACCTGTTTGCCCTAATGACAAACCTAATTGACGAATTTGTTCAGCAGCAATAAACCGATGATCTTCATTACAGATCAACGTAGCAGGCAACGTGTTTAAGTTGTCTAATCGCTTAAGTGTGTCTTGCAACATTGTACTTGAATCATCACCGGTTAAATTCAAAAATTGTTTTGGGTATTTTTTACGCGACAAAGGCCAAAGTCTTGTTCCTGATCCGCCCGCCATTATTACTGGTAAAATATTCATCACTTAATCATTCCCAAACAAATCACGTGTATAAACCTTACCAACCACATCATTAAGCTCTTTAACTTTTCGGTTGGCTACAATCACATCACTGATTTTTTTAAATTCATTTAAATCTTTTATAACTTTTGAGTTATAAAACTCATCTTCGTTAAATACAGGCTCATAAACTACTACCTCTATTCCTTTAGCTTTAATTCTTTTCATTACACCTTGAACTGCCGATGCTCTAAAATTATCCGAGCCTGACTTCATTACCAACCTGTAAATACCCACTACTTTTGGATTCTTTTTGATAATTGAATCAGCAATAAAATCTTTACGGGTTGTATTGGCATCTACAATTGCACCAATAATATTGTTTGGCACTTCTTGGTAGTTTGCGCGTAATTGTTTGGTATCTTTTGGTAGACAGTATCCACCATAACCAAACGATGGGTTATTATAATGATTACCAATACGCGGATCTAAGCCAACACCTTGAATAATTTGTTTCGCATCTAAGCCATGGCTCTCTGCGTAACTATCTAATTCATTAAAGTAAGCAACACGCATTGCAAGGTAAGTAT
>JALJPK010000092.1:0-12576 GCA_022968985.1 Pseudomonadales bacterium
ATGAACATCAAAAACAAGATCAGTTAAATACAGTGATAAATAGTGGGCATCACTTATTAAAAGTAAATAACGACACTCAGGAAGTATCCAAAATAGAAGCAAAAAAACTTGAAATTGAAATAGTAAGTGTAGATTTACCATCACTTTGTTTAAATATTCAGTCTCTTATGAAACCCATAGCCAATGAAAAAGGCTTAGATTTTAATTTAGAATTTGAATACCCACTTCCATCAAAAATTCTATCTGACCCTACTAGACTAAAACAAATTTTAATGAACTTATTAAGCAACGCCTTGAAGTTCACTGATAATGGCTCAGTGACTATGAAAGTCCTTTATGATGTTGACTTGCAGCAACTCAAAATAATTGTGAGTGACACTGGCCAAGGTATGAGTCAGCAACAATGCGATAAAATTTTTGACAGATTTACTCAGGCAGATTCGTCGATTACTCGAACCCATGGTGGTACAGGTTTAGGCTTAAGTATTGTTAAAGAATTGGCTAAATTATTAGGTGGTGATGTTAATGTTAAAAGCGAAGCAGGAATAGGCTCCACATTTAATATTTGGATAAACGCCACATCTTGTCAATCTAGTGTGTTAATTAATAATTATGAAGATCTTTTGTGTATCAAAGAGGACTCAAAAAAAACAGACACTCAAATTCAATTACAAGGGCGTATTTTATTAGCCGAAGATAATGAAAATAACCAACAGTTAATTGCATCCATTTTACATAATATTGGCTGTGAGGTAGACATTGCAGAAAATGGTGCACAAGCATTTATAATGTTCCAAAAACAAATTTATGATCTTGTATTAACTGACATTCAAATGCCTATTCTCAGTGGCACCACATTAACTAAAATATTAAGACAAAGTGGTTCAACAACACCCATTATTGCTATAACAGCCAATGTAATGTCTGATGAAGTGCAGATTTACCGTAATGCTGGGTGTAATGATGTCATCGCAAAACCAATAGATAAGCAACAGTTAGTAAATTGCTTAAGCCAATATTTAAATGAAGTATCACGAAATACTGCCAGCAACTCATCCAATAAAAAAACTTGGCAAGGCAGTATATTATTGGCTGAGGACAATATTGATAATCAACGATTAATCATCCAAACACTTAATTCTTTTGGCAGTAATATTACTGTTGTAGCAACAAGTGACGGGGAACAAGCGCTTGAACAATGTATGGCTAATCATTTTGATCTTGTATTTCTAGATTTAAATATGCCCAAAGCATCGGGGTTTGAAGTGATGGAGATATTAAAGGGCATCAATTATCAACCACCTATCTATGCATTAACAGCAGATGATGATTTACAAACCAAACATAAGTGCCTTGATCTAGGGTTTGTTGATGTGCTGTCTAAGCTTATTAATAAAAATGAAATCAAAGAGGTAATAGCCAAACATTTAACGTTAGCAACAGCTGTAAATTCTGCTAAACAAACGTCAATACAATCAGATTTAAGTCAAAGTGACTTAATTATTAAATTTATTGAAGGCTTGCCTAAATTACAACAAGACTTAAAAGTTGCTAATAATGCGCAAAATTGGTCTAAAGTTAAAGGTTACGCCCATCAATTAAAGGGGATTGGTGGTAGTTTTGGTTATGACTCATTGACACTTCTTGCAAAAGAATTAGAAAACCATGTAAAACAGGAGTCATACCTTGAGGCTAACGCAAAATATTTAGAATTGAATACAAGATTAAGCGAAGTGAATAGCAGTTACCAAAATTGGCAAACCAGCCAATATTAGGACCAAATATGAATAACGAAATAGCAATATTGATCGTAGATGATGTGGAATTAATTCGTGACAGTATGAAGCAAATACTCAATGAATTAGGTTATTTTAATGTGTTTTATGCAAGTAATGAAATAACAGCGCATGAAGTATATCGTAATAAAAAAATACACTTTGTATTTATGGATATTAATCTAGGTGAGAGCTCGGGTTTGGAGGTGATTGTAGAATTAAAAAAATACGACTCAAATCTATATGCTGTAATTTTAAGCGGTGAAAGTAATATTCAAAATGTACGCAAGTCAATAAGCTTAGGAGCAAAAGGCTTTATAGTAAAACCTTTTACAAGAGCAAAAATAAAAGAAGTAATGCAAGCTTACGAAAAGTAGGGTGTTAGTGTTTTAGATTAAATTGTAGTAATTAATCTGTTCAGAATTGGGGGGCGTTGAATTATCCGTTACTCTCTTTTTATATTTTTTGCAAAATCTTACAAACAGGGTTTTTTACTTTTATGTTAATTATAATTCACTTTGATAATCAAGATTCTAAATATCGATTATCTTAAAGTGGTTGGTAATTGTTGAATTAATTTCACTTTTAATGTCATTTAACTCATTTTTACAACCTGAATAAACAAGAGTGTCTTGCCAGTTTTTGTCAGGATCATAACCCTGTACAAGTCCATTGTTAATTAAGTTTTTTCTATTGTATTTATTTCCGGACATAACCATATAAAGGGGATGATAAGAAGGTCGGCCTTCTTTGATTAAAGTCGAACAAAAAGAAGTATTGTTACTAAGCGTTTCTTGTATATATAATTTAAATGAATTTAGCTCAGTTTGATTAACATCTGAAAACACCATTTCGGCTAAACCGTCAATAATTGTATGAGAAGTTTTATCAGACACTCTGAAAGTGTCATATTTAGCATTATTTAAGGCGTATAAATATAAGAATGCACCTTTTTTAAAGTCACTGGATTCTAAACAATCTTGTACGCCCATCATAATATCAGCAGGTGTATCCGTATTAGATACCTTGTTTTGACCAACACATTTCAAAGGGTTGTTAACTGTAATATTTCTATTTACGTATTTCCCATTAATAGTTTTTACTTGTTTAATGCCTTTAACATATTGAACACTTTGGCAGGAGGTTAGAAAAGTAATGGCGCATAATAGTAATATTGCAGATTTCATTTTATTCCTAATTTTATGAATTGGTTAATTATTATTTAAAAAGTTAAGAGTTGTTGGAAATCGAAAATCGCATCTCATAAAAAAGGCGGATTAAAAATCCGCCTATAATATCAAACTTAACAATCAAACAAAAATCCTCTGGACCCCCGACAAAACAGCTTACACAGACAGCCATACTAATTTAATCTAAATGTAATATCAGTAGCTTCATTCCATCATTTACATCACAAATAATTGTCGAAGTTAACTTTAGTGGTAACAATTATTAAAATTAGACCTTCACAACATGGCTGTCTGTGTAAAATTCATCTGGTAATTAAATATTCTTCAAATTCATTTTTTTCTCTACATATTCTTTCACGTAATTAGCCAAATCTTCATCTTTAATATTCAATAAAAGAGTAACTGTCTGAATATCACTATGAGCTATTAAATCATAATGTATGACTCTGTTTGCCCCAGACCCTACAGTCATTCCAGTTTTCAAACTTAAATGTGTCACGTCTTTACTTGATAATTGTTTATTAAAAAATGGGATAAACATCCAACATCTTTGAACATTCACACTTTGAGCATCCACCACTGTTTTAAGGGAATTAAAAGGTAAATACAGCACAATTACACTTGCAATTATTGATACTAAGGTAAAAGGTATCGTGAATATTAATGAAAACACTGAGAATCCATCCAACGTAAAACTCGACACTATCGAAATTAATGGAATACTAAAACCAACTGAAAATACCAAAGCAAAGGCACTAATGGCTAACCCTCTAAACATCCCAAAATAAAACTGTATTGATTGGTCATTTTTTGAAAATTTCATATTCTTAACTAATGCAGTTTCAGAAAAATTCTCCATTTCGATATTGGTTTTTTTCTCTACCGACTGAATATTTTTAATTGCCTCAACTGCTTTACTTAAATTTTCATATCGACTAGGCGCTTGCTCGTTCCCATTAAATACTGGTATATCAAAACGCCTAACCAAGTCTACCCCAGGTACATCAGCCTCGAGAGTAACTACCCAACGGTGATAAGATCCCGATCGTTTAACATCACTTTGTGATGTATTTTTTGGTACCTCAAAATAAAAATTTAACTGCGCCTGTTTATTTGTTTCAAAACTTGTCGACACATCAATTGTAGTGTTTTGAGACCAATCAATTGTTTCAGTGCGACTGCTTTTACCATTAGAGTTAGTAATATAACTATGGATGCATTCAAGTTTCACTTTTACTGATTTAGGATTATTAGCAAAAGCATCAAAAGGCCATTTTTCTATAAAAATTTCACCACCAACATGCCCACCAATACATCCAGGATATGGGTTCATTTTAAACTCCACACGACCAAAACGATAATTAGATAAAAATCTACGTAACGCAATGGCAAACACACAAATCCCTATAATAGGGAACAAAGAACCTGCGATAATTGGAATATAGTTACCGCTGTATAGGTTTTTTTGAAGCTCTGGTACTAAAAAAATAACAGGGGAAATAAAAAACAAACTAAACAACAAAAAGAACAACTCTTTTTTAGAGGTGCTTTTAATAACATCACTGCGCCATTGTTTTTTACTCTGCCAATCCAAGGGGGGTTTACTCATAATTATTTACTTTATTAGGTTATTTTTAAGGTGTGTATTTTTTAAGTTATTTATACATTTTTTCAATCAATAGCTTACTAAGACATCCACGGTTGTGTGAAGTGAGTGTTAATCAATGTTACAGATAAAATAATAATTGGCAATTATTTGTTAAACAATCGGTAAGTTGAGGTTACTGATTTGGCATTTAGAATCATTTGGTATGGATGTCTTAGCAAATTCTTTGGGTATCTTAATTAGGTTTTTAGCCTGTCTAGATGTTTCCTCAGCACTCCTCAATTAGTTTTTGTTTGAAAATCAAATGAAGCTAGGTATAGTTTGATTCTTAAATAAACTGACGAAGACTATTTATTATGTGAAATACCGATAGTTTCCGTCCAATATAATGTTAGCTTTATCAATACAAGGGATATCTTTTGACCATTTCAGATTGGATTATGATCGTAGCAGTATTTTTAGGACCTATAGTAGCGGTTCAACTTACAAGGTTCTTAGACTCTAAAACTGCGGTTAAACAACGTAAATTAGATATATTTAAAACTCTTATGAGCACAAGACAATACACAACGAACTGGGAGCATGTGATGACCCTTAATAGAATTGATCTTGAATTTAATGCTAAAAACTCTAAAGAGAAATTTGTTGTGGAAGCGTGGAAAGCATACCTAGACTTACTTAATGATAAATCTATTTCTCCCGAACAATGGGGGGTAAAACGCGTTGATTTATTGGTCGATTTACTACATAAAATGTCAATTGTACTTGATTATGATTTCGACAAAACACATATAAAAAACTCATCATATTCACCAATGGCGCATGGTGATATTGAAACACAGCAAGATGCAATACGTCAGGGGTTGATAGCAATATTAGAGGGTAAAAAAACAGTTCAAATGGAAGTTACGAATTGGCCACAACAATAAAGCATACAAGGTATTTTAAAGAAAAAATTCATCCTTGATGAAGACACACTGTATAAGAAACAGAGCAGTATTCGGGAAAGCTTATTATGTGTGTCAGAGCAAGCTTGGGGTATCCAAAACTAAAATTTAGCTTTTGGATGTCCTTAGTTGATTCATTTTGTAATATTAATAAAATAGGATGATAAATGTTCAATAAAGATTCATATAACGATCTACAACTGAGTTATATACGATGGGCGCGCGATAATGATTCTATCGATCTAGGGGATTTAGACCCTCAAAAATATAGCGCTCATCAAATGAATAAAGTTTGGGCGGGTCGAAAAGGTGACACCAGTGCTAATATTGATGATCTTGATCCACAGTTATATTCAGTCAAACAAATGGAATTTATAAGTAAAGTTAGAGATACCTCGAAAAAACACAAATTAAAAAATATTGATGATTTAGATCCAAAAAAATTCCCCGTAGAGTTTATGAAAATACTTTCTAAGTATAGGAATAAAAAAACCATTGAAACAAAATATTTTGATGAGATTGATCTTGAAAGATATGATAAAAAACAATTTGAACAACTATTAAATTGCAATGACGATTTATCTAAAATTACGTACTGGCCTGAATTAAAAGAAGATGTAAGTATTACTACTAAGGCATTGACTTTTAATGAATCTGATTATACAAAAAGCCAGTTAGAAATTGTATTAAAAGGTAGAAGAAAAGAAAAGGGTGTCGAAAATATCGATGATTTAGATCCTTCAAAATTCAAACTCAGCCATATGAAATTAATTTCAAATTCACGGTATTTAAATGAATACAAATATTTAGAAGGAATTGATCCAGTAAAAGTTTCTGCAGATCATATGATTTTGATTATGGAGTTAAGGAAGGAGTCTGAGCAAATATCACTTCCAGATATTAAAACTGAAAGTTTTATTAATCACAGTCAAGATCAGATTTTAGCAATAAAATTAAGTCAATCAGATAATCCTAAATACGGAAATATTGATGATTTAGATCACAAGAAATTCAATGCTGGTGAAATGTATAAAGAAATGAAAGCTAGAGGCGCTTCAAATATTTTTGAAGCTATAAAATCAGGAAAAGTAGATAGCTTTAACTGGTATTTGGAAAACGAACCAGAAACTTTGAAATCTTTAAAAAACGGATTTAGTCCTATTCATTATGCCTCTCAATATTTACCCAATAATAATAATTTTTTTATTCTGAATAAATTAATTGAATTAGGATCTGATGTAAATCAAAGATCCGAAGATATAACAGGTGCTACACCACTTTGGCTTTCATCCAAAGTGGGGAATAAAAAAGCGATTGAAATTTTATTAAATGCTGGTGCTAATGTAAATCAAGATATATCTAACGGGGAAATCCCACTTGCCGCACTTGGTGTAAATGGTAATTATGATATTGAATGTGTGAAATTTTTACTTGAATCTGGAGCAAGTCCAGATATTCAGGCGTGCGACACTGGAGAAACATTTAGAGAGCTAATTGATGATTTAATTTTTGAATCCAGCCATTTTGACCTAAATAAGTTAATTGAAATCAATAAACTATTAGAAAATATAGGAATAAATTCAGTTAAGGTAATAAATGTAAGATTGAAAACAATCATCCCAAGTAAATTTTTGATGGATCAAATAAATATTGAACAATTCGAAATATTAAGTAAAAAATACGTCCCTAAATTCGGCCAAGCTAAAACTATGCAAGGAGAACTTATACGATTAATAGGTAATGTTTTTGCTGAATACAGAAAGAATGGGAATTTGAATTGGGATGTGACTTTTGAATCTGATGCTAATTGGTTAAGGAAAAACTTAAGAAATAAAGAAGTGTTTAGTTTGTCGGAGGTGAATTTTATGGAAAAATCTATCGATAAAATTATTTCTGTGGGTAAAAGTGGAAAACAGAACTATTCAGAAAATAATATATATTTTCAAAAAGTACAGGGCATGTGTGTTAAATGGTGTCAACACTATAAACAGCCTATTGAAAATCTAGAATTTAAAGACACTTCTGAAAATGCCCGAATTGTAGATGCTGTTATTGAAAAAACTAAAATGCTAAATCTATCAAAAGAAATTATTGTTCAGTCAAATATCGAGAATAGTAAGTTAGGAGATGAAATTTCCACTGAGCCAGTAAAGTTGCTGGATGGTGAAGGTATTGGATTAATAAAAATAAATTCAGCAACGCATGCTGATGTTGTTTCTCAGTATGGTGAGAATTTTGAATTAATTATTCATAAAAAGTATTCGATTCAAATAAAATATACTATTGGACTCTCATTTTATTATAAATACCACGATGATGAGGGCGTGATTTTCTCAATAGCTGTTCGAAAACCATTTAATGGAGAAACTAAAAAGAACATTAATATTAGTACAAATACACTTGGCGATGTTTTCGAAAAATATGGCAAAGCCAAAAAATTGAATGCTGGCAAATATATCATTTATTCGTATCCAGGGATTGATTTCAATTTTGATAACGAAAATAATACTTTGAATCGAATTGGTAAAAAACAGCTCAATACCAATATTGATTATATAAGCTTAACTTTTAAATAATTCGTTTGAATATATTGGCAAAGGATAAATAACATGCAAAAAAAAGGCAGATTATTAATCTGCCTTTTTACAATTTAAATATTAAAGTGAATCAATAATCCAAAACCGGACGTAACCATCTTTCAATAGTTTCTAAATCCATCTCTGGACGACGCTTAGCTAAATCAATCACTTGATCTTTATTAATCTTACCTACACCAAAATACTTAGATTCTGGGTGAGAGAAGTACCAGCCACTGACACTAGCCGCTGGCATCATCGCAAAACTTTCTGTTAACTCTACGCCTGTATTCTTTTCACCATCTAATAAAGCAAATAATTTTGCTTTTTCAGTATGGTCAGGGCAAGCAGGGTAACCAGGCGCTGGGCGTATGCCTTGGTATTTCTCTTTGATTAACGCGGTATTGTCTAACGTTTCGTCTTTAACAAATCCCCAATGTTCTTTACGTACTAGCTCATGCATTTTTTCGGCAAACGCTTCGGCAAATCGATCGGCTAATGCTTTGATCATAATCGCATTAGGATCATCGCCTTCAGATTCATATTTTTTGGATATTTCGTCTGCGCCAAAACCAGTCGATGTAATAAATCCACCAATGTAGTCTCCTTCATTTGGTGAGATGAAGTCAGATAAGCAGTAGTTTGATTTACCTTCTGGTTTGCTGCCTTGTTGACGTAAATTTTGCAAAGTAGTCAGTAACTTACCTTGTTCATCACGTACGTCTAAATCGTCTGTGCCGTTACGTTGACAAGGCCAAAAACCAATCACTGCATTAGCGGTTAACCATTTTTCGGCAAGAATGTTTTTAAGCATTATTTGTGCGTCTGCAAACAGCTCTGTAGCAACTTCACCCACTACTTTATCTTTTAATATTTTAGGGTATTTACCTGCAAGGCCCCATGATATAAAAAATGGTGTCCAGTCAATGTAAGGAATCAAGTCTTCTAATGGGAAGTCTTTAAATACTTTAGTACCTGTAAATGTTGGTTTAGGTGGTGTATAGCTGGCCCAGTTTAATTGCATCGCATTTTGTTGTGCTTGCAAATAAGTCATGGTTGCTTTGGCTTTGCGGTTTTTATTACGTTCACGAACTTGTACGTATTCTTCTTGAATACCTTTTACGTAACCAGGTTTGATCTCATCATTTAATAGATTGGATACTACCGATACCGAACGAGACGCATCTGGCACATAAATAACTTGGTCATTTTGGTAACCTTGCTCAATTTTAACCGCTGTATGCGCTTTTGATGTGGTTGCACCACCAATTAATAACGGAATATGAAAATCATTACGTTGCATTTCACGGGCAACATGCACCATTTCATCTAACGACGGGGTAATTAATCCACTTAAACCGATTACGTCTACGTTTTCTTCACGCGCGACTTTTAGAATTTTTTCCGCCGATACCATCACACCTAAATCGATCACTTCATAGTTATTACATTGTAAAACAACACCCACAATATTTTTACCAATATCATGTACATCACCTTTCACCGTTGCCATTAAGATTTTGCCATTCGCTTTGGCACCTTCTTCTTTTAACGCTTCAATAAAGGGTACTAGATGCGCAACCGCTTGTTTCATTACACGAGCGGATTTTACAACTTGAGGCAAAAACATTTTACCGGCGCCGAATAAATCACCTACCACATTCATGCCGTCCATTAATGGACCTTCAATCACGTGTACTGGTTTATCGGCTTCTAATCTTGCTTCCTCGGTGTCATCAACAATGTGTGCAGTGATACCTTTTACTAACGCATGTTCGATGCGTTTGTTTACAGGTAAGTTGCGCCATTCTTGTGTTTCTTTTTCAGCGACTACTCCATCACCACGATACTTGTTGGCAATTTCGATAAGACGATCTGTTGAATCAGGGCGTTTATTTAAAATCACATCTTCAACACGTTCTTTTAATTCAGCTGGAATGTCATCATAAACCACCAATTGACTGGCGTTAACAATACCCATTGATAGACCCGCTTGAATGGCGTGGTATAAAAATACCGAGTGAATCGCTTCACGTACTGGGTTATTGCCTCGAAACGAGAACGATACGTTGGACACACCACCTGAAATTTTTGCGTAGGGTAAATTCGCTGTGATGTATTTACACGACTCAATAAAATCAACCGCGTAGTTATTGTGCTCTTCAATACCGGTAGCTACTGCAAAGATATTCGGGTCAAAAATAATGTCTTCTGGTGGAAAACCAATTTCCATTAATGTGTCGTAAGAGCGTTTACAAATGTCATTTTTACGTTTGATCGTGTCTGCTTGACCCACTTCATCAAAGGCCATTACCACAACGGCAGCACCATATTTCATACAAAGTTTGGCATATTTGATGAAGTTTTCATCGCCTTCTTTTAATGAAATAGAGTTAACAATACATTTACCCTGTACACATTTAAGGCCTGCTTCAATGATTTCCCATTTAGAGGAGTCAATCATAATTGGCACACGACTAATATCTGGCTCGCAGGCTAATAGATTTAAGTAATGCACCATGGCGTCTTTTGATTCCAACATGCCTTCATCCATGTTGATATCAATTACCTGCGCGCCGCCTTCAACTTGCTCTAACGCAACTTCAAGAGCAGTAGTGTATTCTTCTTCAACGATTAAACGTTTAAAACGAGCCGAACCCGTTACGTTGTTTCGTTCACCCACGTTTACAAATAAGCTGTCTTGATCGACATAAAATGGCTCTAAACCACTTAAACTCATACGGTGAGTGTCTTCTTTTAAGGCACGAGGTTTATGTTTTTCCATCTCAGTGGCAATGGCTTGAATGTGTTTAGGGGTGGTGCCACAGCAACCACCAATAATGTTTACAAAACCAGATTGCGCAAACTCTTTAACCACTTCAATCATTTGCTCGGGACTTTGATCGTATTCACCAAACTCGTTTGGTAAACCCGCATTAGGATGCGCCGATACACGACAATCGCCTAACGCGCAGTTTGATAATGCTTCAACGTAAGGGCGTAATTCTTCAGCACCCAATGCACAGTTTAAACCGATTGAAACCGGCTTAGCGTGTTTCATCGAATTATAAAATGCCTCGGTAGTTTGCCCCGACAATGTACGACCTGACGCATCGGTAATGGTGCCTGAAATCATAATTGGGTATTCAACACCAATTTCTTCGAATACTGTTTTTACAGCAAAAATGGCTGCTTTTGCGTTAAGAGTATCAAAAATGGTTTCAATTAAGATGATGTCTGCACCACCTTCAATTAACGCTTTAGTGGATTCAATGTAGTCTTCCACTAATGCATCAAAGGTTACATTACGAAACGATGGATCGTTTACATCAGGCGAAATACTCAAAGTACGTGATGTGGGACCAATTACACCTGCCACAAAACGAGGTTTGTCAGGGGTTTCTAATGTTTTTTCGTCACAAACGGCACGAGCAATACGCGCCGATTCCACGTTAATTTCATAAGCTAACGATTCCATTTGGTAATCAGACTGTGAAATCGTTGTGGCGTTAAAGGTGTTGGTTTCAATGATATCCGCGCCAGCGTCTAAGTATTGTCTATGAATACTTTTAATAATGTCAGGCTGGGTAATACTTAATAAGTCATTATTACCTTTGATATCCATATGGTAATCGCAGAAACGCTCGCCACGGTAATCGGATTCATCTAATTTGAAATCCTGAATTAACGAGCCCATTGCGCCGTCTAGAATCAAAATACGTTGTTCTAAAGCGCTGAAAAAAGCCTTGATACGAGGGTTTGACATAATTGACCTATCTTAAATAAAGTACAAAGTAAAAAAAGATCGCGATTATATCAAAGATGACGCAGTTGTAATATTTAAAATAAGGGGAATATGACAATTAGATGCAACATGACTAAAGATGGTTAAAAAAGGACCAATAATTGATTTGGAAATAGGGTGGAACTATCGATTGAAAATTAGTTAAATTATCTAATAAAACATTCATCTTGTTGTCCGTATTTGTTCTATTGGCTGGTTTTTTTGTCGGAATAAATTCCGACCTACAGCTTGAATAAGTCATTAACTAGATATCGCTCATTGATTATGATTTTTAAAATGAACCATACAGGTTGTTTTGCTTTTTCGAGATGAAAAACCCACCGACAGAATAGCAGTGCTCAAAAAAACAATTTGTATCGAAAATTCATTAAGGTCTTATCTTGGTTTTGTTCTGACCCCCATTGCTCTTTATTTTGTTCTGACCCCATTTGATCTAGTAATTTTAAGTAATATCTCAATGAATTCACTAAACTGATCTGACCCCGAAATGGTTTTAATATCATATTATGTTATCTAGTCAGTTGATCATTCAATTAAAAATAGCTTAAACTGATAGGTGTTAGAATCTTTAATAAAAGGAGCATTTATGAGTTGGCAGCACTTTCATTTTGTATGTAGAAAATCGGTTTATTCCATAGAGGAGGGCGTTGATGTAAAACAATCAATTGACGAGGCGT
>JALJPK010000092.1:12586-17525 GCA_022968985.1 Pseudomonadales bacterium
GGAATACCTCGTCCGTCGCCGTGCCGGGGCCGACATTGCCATGCTGACCGACCGCATGTACGCTACCTATTACGGCAAAGCAAAACCTAAAAACAAAATGGCTCAAACTGTATTAACTCAAACGAGTAATATGCAAGCGCCTCAAGCTATCAATACCTTAAATATCTATGGCAAATTAAACTTTGACAAATTGATAGCCAATTTAGATTTTTTACAATCTAAAATTAGTTATTTAATAACTTTGATGATTATTTATTTTATAACATCCAATATTTTTATGCTCAAAGTGTTGCCTGTTTTTAATGCCATAGGGGAGGCAACTGCAACTAAATTAACCGTTTTCTCTAATTGGTTTGCTTATTATTACCAGTATTTAAACCTCACGTTGCTGTTGTTGTTTTTAATGATGCTTGTATTGAATTATTACATTCAAAAA
Source organism: Pseudomonadales bacterium (assembly GCA_022968985.1). GTDB lineage: Bacteria > Pseudomonadota > Gammaproteobacteria > Pseudomonadales > Natronospirillaceae > Marinicellulosiphila. The sequence goes on from JALJPK010000092.1 coordinate 13,023, forward strand.
ATCCTCACATTTGACGCTAAGTTTTTAAACTCTTGGGTGTTTAAAATATTCCCATCTTCTAAGTTAAAACAATCAACACGACGTTTATTTCATTATCTACAAATTCCATTAGGCAATGACAATGACGGGGAGTTTGAAGCAATAATTCAAAGGAATATCCACGATGAACTCACCATATTAATTGAGTTTGAATCGAATAATATTAAGTCAAAACTTAAACAAATAAGCGCGATAATTTCTAATAGCGCCTATGTGTTTTTGCTTGCTTGCATTTCAATGTACTTATTATCAGCTTATACACCAATATTTTTACTAGGAACAATCGTATGAAAAAACAATTAGGATTTACATTAATAGAATTAATGATAGTAGTGACCATCATTGGCATTTTAGCTGCAGTGGCGTTGCCGTCATATCAAAAATACATTCATATGGCACATTTAACCGACGCCCATTCCATGGCTAGGTTTAGCATAGATCGAGTCACCGTTTATTATAACGAAAATCTGAGTTTCCCCGAAAACAACAAACAAGCGGGGTTGCCTGAGCCTGATAAGTTAATTGGCAATAAAGTGACGTCAGTTGAAGTTGTTAATGGTGCGGTTCATATTACTCTAGGTAATCACATTCCCGATATATTAAAAGGCAAAATTTTAACTTATCGTCCCGCTGTGGTTGAGGGCAGTCCTATTAGTCCTATTTCTTGGTTATGTGGTTATAAACCTGCCGTTCCAGGTATGCTGGCGATCGGTGATAATTTAACAAACGTAACAACCGATATTTTAACGAGCGAATGTCGTTGATAGAAATAATAATATTATTTCTAGCTGATTTTTTAATATGCCTAATACTGATTAAGTTGTTAGGCATATTTGTTCCATTTAAAAATCTATGTATTTATTATATAGCCAGTCATTTTATCATCGTTTTTTCAATTTTTTTATCTTTACTGAGCTCAATAATATTAGTGATTATTATCAAAATAAGGCACCCATATGAACATGTGAAAACGTTGCTTTTATTTTTATTGCTTCAAATGTCACTTGGTTTTTCTCCTTATATTTTTTGATATTTTAAAGGCAGGAAGGTCTTTAGCAACCCCATTGATAATCAATGTATGTTGATACGACCCTTTTTGTTATGATCATTAACCCTGATCCGACCAATAATAATAGGATACGGATCTGACCCCTTTATAATAAATTTAATTATTCAAAATACCTTTGTTGAATATCAAACGTTTATCATGTCTATTTGCAAAGCATCTCAATTTAATAGTTAAAACTCCATATTCATTGATTACACCCCTATAAAAATCAGATAGAATTACCGCTTTGTTATTATCGGTTTAGGAGTCCCATGAGCGGATTATTCATTACAGTTGAAGGCTTAGAAGGTGTGGGTAAGTCCACCAATTTAGAGTTTGTTAAAAATTGGTTAGTTAATAAAGGACTAAACGTAGAAACCACTCGCGAACCAGGCGGCACCAATCTGGCCGAAGACATTCGTGAATTGCTGTTGACCAAACGTGAAGAAAACGTATCTGAAACCTGTGAATTATTAATGATGTTTGCTGCGCGCGCACAACATATTGCACAAAAAATCAATCCATGGTTAGAACAAGGCAAATGTGTTTTGTCTGATCGCTTCACCGACGCAACTTATGCGTATCAAGGTGGTGGTCGTCAAATGGATACTTCTATTATTAATCAGCTTGAAGATATTGTTCAAAATGGTCTGCAACCTGACTTTACCCTTTTATTAGATGCACCTGCCCATATTGGTTTAAAACGTATTCAGTCACGTGGGTTTACGGATCGCATCGAACAAGAAAAAGTGGAGTTTTTTGATCGTGCCCGTGAAGGATATTTGGCTCGTGCCAAAGCAGATCCAAAGCGTATGTTTGTTATTGATGCAAGCCAACCCTTAGAAGACGTACAAACTCAAATTGAAGCCACATTAACTGCTTTTTTCAAAACCAGAGAGAAAACTTAATGTACGTATGGCAAACGGATACTTTTAATCAAATAATCGATCTTCAAAAAAGAAATATATTACCGCATGCTTTGTTATTGTCGTCTGACCCAGGTTGTGGGATTGATGTAATGGCGCTGCACCTTGCGAACGCTTTATTGTGCGAAAACTCTGAAAATACATTAAATAGTAAACCCTGTGGGTTGTGTCGAAGCTGTAAATTATTTAAAGCGGGCACTCATCCAGATTATATGATTGCAAAACCGCCTGAAGGCAAACATATTCTAGCGATTGATTCGATTCGTGAGATGATTGATTTTGTGCATGTGACGTCGTCATTCACTAATAAAGTGATAGTTATTCAGCCTGCTGACGCTATGAACGAGGCATCATCCAACGCTATTTTAAAGATTTTAGAAGAGCCTAGTGATAATACATTTTTGATTATGGTCAGCACCGCCAAACATTTGTTATTGCCAACCATCATAAGTCGCTGTCAAAAGTGGCATGTGCCGATTGGGGACCACAATGTAACGATTAATTGGTTAATACAAGAAACCAAACAAGACGAAAACAATGTAAAATTAGCCTTAAAACAATCTAATTTTCAGCCGATTCGAGCCAAGGCGTTTTTGGATAATGGAGATTTGGCTTTTCAGCAACGAGTGATAGACGGTTTACAACAAATGTTTAAACGTCAAATATCGCCTGTGCAGTTATCAACTAACTGGCAAAAAGAGAATTTAAACCAAATATTGTTTTGGTTACAAAACTGGTTAACAACTAGTATTAAGATACAAACTGCCAAACAAGGTGATCATCAAGTATACGAAGCAAACAAACGAATTATTGCTTTTACAGCCAAACAAGCCAATCCAGAAAGTCTGTTTGAGTTTTATGGTAAGGTGCAAAGATACAATCTAAGTCTCAATAAACACCAAAATCTAAATGGACAATTGATTTTAGAGGATATTTTGATAGGCTGGCACAATTTAATCGAACAAAATTAGAAATATTCAAATTATTTGAGAATATTCAACTAGATACAATAAGGTACTTATGACTCAAGCAGGACCAAGAAACGGGATTCTTTCCGTCACAATGAAAGACAAAGCGGTGTTATACGCAGCGTATATGCCATTTGTAGATAATGGTGGATTGTTCATCGCAACTAATCGTAAATTTCAATTAGGCGACGACGTATTCTTATTAATGAGTTTGATGGACGAACCTGAAAAAATTCCGGTAGCTGGTAAAGTAATTTGGTTAACCCCCAAAGGCGCACAGGGTAATCGTGCATCGGGTATTGGGGTTCAGTTTGAGAAGAAAAACGATTTAGCCCGAGATAAAATCGAAACGTATCTTGCTGGTTCGTTAAATTCTGAAAAACCAACACATACAATGTAATATGCCAAAAACCTTTAATCTGTATAGTACTGACGGTTGCCACTTATGTGAGCAAGCGTTAGAGCTAATAATCACTGTAAATCCAAATATCAAAGTCACAGTACTTGATATTATGGATGACCCAACATGGTTAGAAACCTTTCAAATTCGTATACCTGTGTTAGAGCCTACTACTAACAAACTTCTAGAGCGCCAAGCACAGCTTGATTGGCCATTCGACAAACAACAACTATTGGACTTTTTTAGACAACATGCGTAAGAAACTTATTCTCAGTATTGTTGCTATTTTGTGTTTGAGCCTCTTTTTAAGCGCCAATATTCTGTTAGAGAATATCCTGATTAAACCTTTTGCCACAGATGCTCAATTAGAACAATTATTAAGTAATCAGCATGTGAGCAATCAAACTTTCCAAAAAATCAGCAAACAACAACGTACCTTAGTGCATGTCACTCAGTCTTTTTGTATTTGTAATGCGTATTCAAGTACACATATTCAAACACTAAATACATTGGCTCAAAATCAAAGCATTAAGGTAATTGATGTTGTTTTAGATAGTTTAAGCAAGAACCAACAGCATGAGCAATGGCAACGATTAATTGCGTTAGTCCCATCCACACCCGCCACGATATTACTTAATTCAAATGGTAAAATAGAATACATCGGGCCTTATAGTTCAGGGTTAACTTGTAATAGTGGTAACAGTTTTATTGAACGGTTTTTAACTCAACCGCAAGGCGACTTACCCATAGCCAATTGGATTAATACAGGTTGTTATTGTTCGACTCAAAAGTGAATTGAATTAAATAATCATTACGTAATAACTTCTAGTAAATACTGCCAGTACAGCTTCGAAATTAATAAATCGTTAATCAAACTATTTATATCAAAATTTGAGTTGAGTTTTTTACTAATACTTTTTTTTATCTAAAAGTTAATAATCGTAAGGTTGATATTTATATCAAATATCTTTTCGATATGAATATCGACCTTACAACATAATCTTTGGGTTCATAAAATAAATGGGATAGGTAGTAAATATAAAAATGGCTATGTTTAATATTGTTGTTGCTACTAGCTAATTCAAAATAGCCCTCTAAGCTTGATTAACAGTAGTTAAATTG
>JALJPK010000093.1 GCA_022968985.1 Pseudomonadales bacterium
GCTTTAAACATTTTTATTGTAATTTTGCTGTGCTCGCCTTTAAAATCTCGGTCGCGTGAGCCAAAGTTTGTTCGGTAATTTCAATACCTCCGATCATTCTGGCAATCTCATTGGCTCTTTGATTTTCATTAAGAGTACAGATTGTTGATATGGTTTGATTCGCCACTTCATTTTTAGCCACTAACCAATGCTGATTCGCCTGACTGGCCACCTGAGAAAGATGGGTTACACATAATAACTGAGCATTTTGACCAAGTTGTTTTAACAACTTACCCACCATTTGCGCCGTTGCCCCACTGATACCGATATCAATCTCATCAAAAATCATCGTTGGTACACAACTTTGTTGAGCGCAGATAACCGCAATTGCCAAACTTATTCTCGACAATTCCCCGCCCGACGCGCTTTTTTGCAAACTAGTAAACAATTGCCCTGCATTTAAGGCCACTTCAAATTCAATAAACTCGGTGCCATGTTCATTATATAACTCAACACTTAATTCAGTGGTTTTACATCTAAATTGTGCACCTGACATATTTAACCAAACCAATTGCTCACAAATCGCTTTATTGAATTTTTTAATCGACGTTTTTCTTGTTTTATTTAACTTCTGACAAAACTTTAAATACTGATCAAACAGAATGCTAACTTGCGGAATTAATTGCTCTATTTGTATTTCGTTATTATCAAGCTGCTCCAATTGTTCACATAAATAACCATAATGTGCCTCTAACAACTCAGGTGACACATTGTGTTTTCTGCATAATTCATAAATAACTGACAGTTGTCTTTCCGTTTCAATTAGCTCTTGTGGGTCATTTTCTAAATTAGACGAGAAATGCCCAAGGTTGTTTAAGGCTTCGTCAATTTGAATATTGGCAGTTTGAATCAACTCAATGCTTTCTTGTAGCTGTGGATACAACTTCAAAAGAGGTAATAAATTACGCTCACATTGATCTAAAACTTGACTAGGATTAAAAACCTCATCACTTAACATTGCAGTGGATAATTCTAATGCGAGTTGGGTTTGTTTAATCTGGCTTTGCGATTGTTGAATTAATTCAAGTTTTTTAATGTAGCTATGGCTTAACTCTAAATCACTTAATTCATCAATTTGATAATTTAATAACTGGCGCTGAGCGTCGTGCTCTTCTCGGCTTTGCTGAAGTTGATTAAGTAATTGATTGCTTTTTTTCCAAGTTAAAAATGCCTCTTTAACTTTGACTACTATCTTTTGATTTCCCGCAAAATCATCTAATAAACGGCGATGGTTACTTGGTTTCAGTAAACTTTGATGTTGATGCTGACTGTGAATATCAATCAACATAGAACCGAGTTTTTTTAATTGCACCAGTGTGACTTGCTGGCCGTTAATAAAAGCACGCGAACGGCCATCTTTATTCACAGTTCGCCTTAATATGCAGTCAAACTGTTCGTTAAGTTCATTATCTTGCAGCCACTTATAAGCATGGGGTTGTTTCGACACATCAAAACTCGCACTCACATCCGAGCGGTCTTCGCCATTACGCACAATACCCTGCTCTGCACGCCCACCTAAAGCCAAGTTCAATGCATTTAATAAAATGGATTTACCCGCTCCTGTCTCCCCTGTTATCGCAGTCATACCTGACGCAATATCAAGAAAAATCTCTTTTGCTAAAACGAAATTACGAATCGATAACTGAGTTAACATAACATCCAACCTATACTGTACATATAACCATGTGATTTGTTTATTTATACAGCATAGCTGGAAATTGTCAATGTGTATTTATTAATCAAACTCATTCCAAGTCAATGTGATTTCTAAAATTTAAGGTTTATTAAAAATACCCGTATTTTTTTGCTTAATTTGCGCTGAATTCACTAAGTTCATCTAGACTCAAAAAATGCAGTCACACAAATTACACACAATTCACCTTATTTTCAAAGTTGCATTTAATTAATGATAGATTTTTCTGAAGATGAGTGCGAAGAAACTAGCGATCAAAGCCAATCAAAATGGTCATTTTCCATCATCCATATTATGGTTATTGGTTTTACGTTGCTCGCGTTTATTCCGTTAGCATTATTGATGTTTATTTCTTACCCTAAAATACAAAAAGCGTTTGATGCATCTGTTGAAAATGAACTGGTTGAAACTTCGTTAGTCAGTAAACACGCTATTGAGAAATGGTTTAATGAACTAGAAGAATCAGTGATTCATGAATCTTCTACACAAACTAGCCTTTCTTTATTAAATGAATTAAGTACTGAATATAAAAATAGTAGCTACACATCTATAAGCGATTTTGTTTTATCTAATGAATGGCATAATATAACCGATCCATTTAATGACTATTATTTACATTATTCATCCATGCATATGGATTTTTATGATGTATTTATGATTGACGTGGATGGTAATATTATCTACACATTAGCTAATGAGGCAGACTTAGGCACTAATCTCAATACAGGTATTTATAAAGATACATTATTTGCCAACACATATCGTAATACAGTGAATTTAAAAAGCACACAATTCAGTGACCTAGAATATTATGCACCATCAAATAACACCATTTCAGGTTTTATAGTCAGCCCAATTATAGTTGATAACAACGTACTCGGAGCTTTTGCTTTACAAATAAATTTTGAAAATGTAATTGATAATTATTCAAAATCACGACATAAATCTTTAATCAATTATGTCGTTAATGAAAATTTAATGTTAAGAAATAAAATAATTAATATTGATAAAAGTGATATATTAAACACAAAAATAGAAAATAAACTTACAACTAAATGGATAAATTATAAATCTAATATAATCCTGTCTAATTTTGACTTAGACACATATGAAGGTATTCGCAAAACACCATCAATAGGTGTTTATCACACATTAAATCTCCTTAACCAAAAATGGGGATTGATCTATGAAATAAATATAGAAGATGCCTATGCATCTGTATCCCAATTAAAATTATTCTACATTATCACATTACTTTTCTCGGTATTAATCACAATTATATTTTCCTATTTTTTATCAAAGAAAATAATTACCCCAATAAATAAATTAAATGCCTTATCTAAAGTAATAAGAACAGGGGAAAGGATTAATACTTTTGAATTTCATGGTTTTAAAGAAACCAATGAACTCGCTTCAAATTTAAATAAAATGATTCTACAACAGGGTGTTTATGAACATGCAATTGAAGAAAATCGTAAAATTGCTGTTAGTTCATTAAAAGAATTAGAAATCATTCAATTTGCAATGAATCAACATTCTATTATTACTATGACCAACATTAGAGGTGATATTATATTCAGTAATGATAAGTTCTCTGATATTAGTGGTTATAGTAATCAGGAATTACAAGGCAGCAACCATAGCATTGTAAATTCAAAACATCACAATCGAGATTTTTGGCAAAACATGTACCTAACCATCAGCAAAGGTAGTATTTGGCACGGTGAAATCAGCAACAAAAGTAAAAACAACAAAATCTATTGGGTACAAAGTACAATTGTACCAATATTAAATACTAATGATGATGTAGAAAGGTATATTTCTATTCAATCAGACATAACTAATCGTAAACTAGCCGAAATTGAAATTATTAAATCAAAAGAAATAGCAGAGTCAGCTGTGATTGCCAAAAGTGAATTTTTAGCTAGTATGAGCCACGAGATTCGTACCCCTATGAATGGAATATTAGGTATGCTTAATATTTTACAAAAAACAAAATTAGATACTAATCAAATCCATAAAGTGGGACTTGCCACAAGCAGTGCAAAAAGTTTATTAACCATCATTAATGACATTCTAGATTTTTCAAAAATTGAAGCAGGTAAACTAGACATTGAGAAAATAGAATTTAATTTAATTGAGTTATTAGGTGAAGTATCAGAATCTATTGCGTTAAGCATTCAAAATAAACCTCTTGAAATTATTCTAGATTATTCAAGTATCAATCAAGAATTATATATCGGGGACCCCAGCCGAATCAAACAAATTCTGTTTAACCTAGCTGGCAACGCGGTTAAATTCACAAGTAGTGGCAGTATCACCTTAATTGTTTCAACTAAATTAATTAGTAAAAAAGGTGTTATGTTTACCTGCAAAATAATAGATACAGGAATTGGTATTAGTGAAGAAAGCCTGCCGTCATTATTTGAAAAATTCACTCAAGCAGACAATTCAACTACTCGAAAATACGGTGGAACTGGTCTTGGTTTAGCTATTGTCAAACAGCTTGTAAATTTAATGAATGGCACACTAACCGCTACTAGTGAAGTAGGAAAAGGCAGTTGTTTCATGTTTAATATAATCATTGAAACCGATAACAATTCAGGTCTAATTAGTAGGCATATTAAAAAATACACACATAGCAATATAATTATAATAGACAGTCACGAAAAATCTAGAATCAATTTAACTGAGCAGTTTAATAGATTTAATGGATCAACCTTAAGTTTTAATTCATTAGAAAAAGCCAATAAGCAGAATCATTTGGATGATATTGATCTGGTTGTGATTGATGAAGAACAAATCACTAATCAACAACAATATGATAAATTATTAAAAGAATACGAATCAAAATCAGTTAAACTAATTGTAATGACTAAAGTACAAGATAAAAATATTCTAAATAGCACTTACAAATTCAGCTTTCCTAAACCTTGTATTTTTCAAGATATTATATATTGTTTTGAAACTGTACATAATTATACCGGCCTCGCTAAGGTTAAAGATAACAGAACTGATCAAACAGAAACCCTTAAGTCTTATACCTCTAAAATTTTCCAACATAAAATACTATTAGTAGAAGATAATTTTGTGAATCAGCAGGTTGCATTAAGCCTACTTGAAGAATTAAATTGTGACATTGAAATAGCCGAAGATGGTCAACAAGCAATTGATATACTAATAGAAAAACAAAATCATTTTGACTTAATATTAATGGACTGCCAAATGCCAATAATGGATGGTTACAAAGCATCACATCAAATTCGTTTAGGCAAAGCAGGTAAAAGCTACACACAAACCCCTATCATTGCCTTAACAGCCAATGCGATGAAAGGAGATAAAGAAAAATGTTTAGCGGCAGGTATGGACGATTATTTAACCAAACCCATTGAGCAAGATCAGTTAGCTTTAAAACTTAAAGCGTATCTAAATTTTTAATCTCACAGCCAATCCCAATCTAATCCCAACCCCGATCCTTAAATACTATATTAATTTCATAAGCGCGATCAATAAACTATAATACGCCACTTTAAAAATAGACTTTACAACTCAACAGGCGTTTTATGCAATTGTTCACTTTAGAATTTAACAATCAAATCATCAAAGTAATTGGCAGTAACATTACAGGTAAAGAGTCATTATTTATTGATGATGTACAAGTATTAGAAACTCGTTCATTTGGTATGAGTAATACCTATGAAATGAATTTAAATGAAATTGGTATCTGCTTTTTAACATTTAGCATTAAATTGGCAGATAATTTTGTAACTATTCAGATTTTAAGTGCGGACAAATCTGAAGTTTTACATGAAAGCAATCAAAACCTATCGATTAGTTCAGGACAACCCTCTAATCAACAGGCAGGTGAAAAACCTGGAAAACTAAGCAATAAATTGCTAAGTGCACCTATTATTGGATTAATTTTAAAATTCTCAAAAAGTTTCAAAGTAATTAAGATCATGTTATTAGCGTCTTCGGCTGCCGTATACAGTATTTTATTCAGTTGGCAATTTGCTTTGATTTTAATAGCGATTTTGATTTTTCATGAATTCGGCCATGTTTTTGCAATGAAACGCTCAGGTTTAAAAACAAAAGGGTTTTACTTTATTCCGTTTGTAGGAGGCATGGCTGTTAGTGAACGCGCTAAATCACAGTGGCAAGAAGTATTTATCTCTATGATGGGCCCAGTGTTTGGTCTTTTAATGAGCTTAGTATTTTATATTCTTTATTTATATACAAACAATCATTTTATTGGGTTAGTCGCCGCTTTTAGTGCATTAATTAATATGTTTAATTTATTACCGGTTTACCCATTAGATGGTGGCCATGTGATGAAAGCCATTGTATTTTCACTGCAACGTTACTGGGGGTTTGTAGTATTATTAACACTTTCAGCAGCCGGATTTGCGTTGGCCTATGTAGCGGGTTGGTATTTTATCAATTTCTTTATCGTGATTGGTTTTTTAGATTTAGTATTTAGTTGGAAGCGTTTTTCAACGCAGCCGATTGAGCCATTAAATAAATACGGTATGATATTTTCACTTATATGGTATTTTATCACCATGGCTATATTTTCAGGGATTATTATATTAATGGTTAACAGTGGTCTGCCAGGCACTGAACTAATTACAGGAATATTGAGTTCATAAATTTTTGAATAATTAGTAACATAAAATTAAAGTCAGTTTTCAAATAAACTGACTTTTTTATGTATGTTACTTATCTACCAAATAACCCCGCTTATATAAACCGTATATTCTTAGACCAGCATAATAAGACACTAATATTAAGCATAACATTTCAAGACACTCATATTAGATAGTCACAACCATACATTTATCTTAAATAAATAAATCTTAATATACTATGTTACTTAAAAACAAAAATCTAAATAATTCAGGAACAATATATTTACAAAGTACAACCTTTAATTTGATATTATGCGCGCCATAATTTTATAGTCGTTTAAACAGATCAAAAAAGGGATAAAATGAAAAGGGTATTAATTACAGGAGCCGCCAGTGGATTAGGCTCAGCTTTAGCCACTTATTATAGCCAACAAGGCTGGAGTGTATGTGTTGCAGACATTCAAAAACAACAAGGTGAAGTTTTTGTAGAACAGCTAAATAAAATTTATAACAATCATTGTTTCTTTTTACAGTTAGATGTAACAAGTGAAGCACAGTGGTCAAATGCAGTAAATACAATCAAAACCCGCTGGCACAAGTTAGATTGCTTAATTAACAATGCTGGAGTTGCATCCAGTGGTGATCTAGATCAACTTGCACTTAAAGATTTTCAATGGACTATTGATATAAATGTCATGGGTACAGTTAAAGGCTGCCATTCTTTTATACCAATGTTAAAACAAAACACAGGCTCAATTGTAAATATTTCTTCAATGGCAGGATTTTTACACTTACCGTCGATGTCTGCTTATAACACCTCAAAGGCAGCTATTTTGGCATTATCTGAAACCTTAAGAGCAGAATTGAATCCACACAATGTCAACATTTCTGTTGCCTGTCCCGCATTTTTTGAAACCAATCTAGCAAATAATATGCGTGCCACCGACAAAAATAGTATTCAAGTAGTGGCCTCGTTAATGGCCAAATCAAAAATAAACGCACATGGGGTCGCAAAAGCTATATTTGAAGGCATGACTAATAATAAGTTTTATGTATTTACGCATAACCAAGAAAAAACACTTTGGCGTATAAAACGATTTTTACCGTCGTTGTATTTCAAGATAATAAATAAAATCACCAATCAAATTCAACAAAAAAAGTCGGCTTTAAACAAATCTGAACTAGAAATATCAACCGACTAATAATTAAAATTAATTAATACCCCTCTTGTTTACTGAACAGATCATTAGACAAAAGGGATTTATTTCTATTTCAGACAGTTATCAACTGCACTATTTAAGCAGTACTATTTAAGTGTCAAATTTTCTGAATTCCAATTCGTCACAAGATTTTCTTATATCAGTAGATGATTTAAGTTTTGAAACTAATATCTTTTCTCCATCTACTTTATATTCAAATCCATTACAGTTGAGAATATCATCTAAAAGTAGAATAGAATCAATATCCTTTCCATAAATTGACAATTCAACTTCAGGAAAAGGGTCCAACAATACTAATTCTTTACCGCTATGATAAATAATAATCTTTACAGCTTCAGATAATATAATCTTATTAAAATTAAAATCTATAGCCTTACTTTCCATTTTTGAAAATATATTAGGTGAAGTAGTCAGTAATATAACACTAACAAAAATTACACTAACCGAAGCCATCACAGTTTTTGTTTTAGAAGGTTTGTGTTTTTTTAACATTTTAAATCGTTCCTGTATAAATGAATAAAAAGGTAAAACAAACATCATAGAATCCTGATTGATATTTGAAAACATCACCTGTGCATATTGTACTCTTTGTTGTTTTGTACAATTTTTTAAAACTAAATAATCACAAGCCAACTCTTGATCTTGACAGAATTGTTTATAAGCTAAGTGTATCAATGGGTTAAACCAAAATACCGATCGAACCACTTCAAAAACAAAATAAGCCAATGTATCCATCCGTTTTATATGAGTAAATTCATGATGTAAAATCCATTGTTGATTTTCCAATGAGTTGTTTTCAAAAAAACCAATTGGCACATACACCTTAGGAAATAACAAACCACTTACAAATGGCGACGTTACAACGTCACCTTGATAAACCGATTTAACTTTAAACCCTAATTGTTCAAACAAATAATTCATTATTGTACTTGGCACCGACGTTTTATTTGCTGAATTATTAAGATGACGTTTAAATCGAATATAACTCAGCGCACGGTAAGTACTGAACAGAACAAATCCAACTAACCACAACCCAATCAAATTAAACGAACTTGATTGATTAATAATATTATCAACTTGAATACTAGGCACACTCGATACCAACTGCCCCACTATCGTTATATTTTCAATCAAATTAGTTTGATTTAGAACATCAATATTGATTAAAGCCAAAACAGGCAACAACCATAAATAATATGTAAATTGTGCATTAATGAATTTTCTTAACAATGGATTTAGAATAATCAACAAACCAATAACCAGACTTATTTCAACAGTCGACTGCATTAACCAACTAATCATCATTTTTCTCCATGTCTTCTAATATTTTTTTAATGTCTTGTATTTCTTTTTTGGATAACTTTTTATGTTGTGCAAAATGCGCAACCAAAGGTGCCATCTTCCCCCCAAAAAACTGATCTAAGAAACCTTCGCTCTCTTTAGATATTATCTCGTCACGGCTTATTAACGGTTCATATACAAACTTTTTATCTTGTTTAAACCGTTTAAGTGCGCCTTTTTTAACTAATCGAGTTAACAACGTTTTGATCGTATTATCATGCCAGTGTTGAGTCTTTGTCACATTTTCGATCACAGCACTGACACTTAGTGGATGCTTGTCCCATAAAATATTTAATATGATTTGTTCAGTTTTAGAGATATTCATAATGATTCCAACTCAGTTGATACAGGCAAGACTACACATGTAGTTAACACATTTCAACTACAACTGTAGTTTAATTTTTTGATATAGGATAATTATTAGATTATTTACAAAATTTAAAAGAAGGGAGGTAGTTAAGGTTTTGAAAAAATTAAGACCTCTGGGTCAAATCAGGCCTTATTAGCATCTAAATTTGATAATATTTTTTAAATATCTTTAAGTTACATTTTCTTTTTTGTTTGCTCTTTTTGTTTGCTCTTTTTGTTTGCTCTTTTTGTTTGCTCTATAGTTAAGCGAATTAAGCGTCTTAATAACAAGCTTAGATATACAATTAATACTATTTTTTGTAATATAGCTTTTCTGTTTTTTGTTATGGATTAAAATGAAAACTAACCTCCTGCTTGCAGCTTTTTTTATTATTGTTATCCTATTTGTGCTTAATTTTTTAAAAGATGATTACAAGTCATCCGATCAAATAAACCAACCTATTGCTACAACACTTATTATTGATGACATAAACAACACAGACACCCGCACTCAGACCAAAAGCTTAATTAATATAAACAATCAAAAAACAGCACTAAATACTCAACCTATAAAAACAATTGAAGTTACAGCAAACCTAAAACCTACCCCAGCACCAGCACCAGCAACAACCCCACAAGATGATCGAATTTTATTTGAAGGTATCGATTTCAAAGGTATTACAAACTTTAAAATTATTGTCAGAGTCGATGAAACAATTTTCTTACCCTCTACCGTTTTACCTATTTTTGGTCCAACACGCGAATTATTTTCAATTGTAAAAATTGGTACATCCGATCAAGGTGACGTGTATTTTAACGGTGGCCGTGAACTGCTTAATCAGGCTATTAATTCTGAATTAGATAATACTAAAAATATTGTAGTATTTACAAAAGACGAAATGACAATTGAGTCAAATTACAATAACAACCAACTTCAATTTAATTTTGACGTAGTGGTAGATTCTCAGTCACTTGATAGTATATCGTTACTTGGTAATCAACTGCCTGCGTGTATCCAACAAGATACACGTGATATCAGCATTACAGGTAATACAGGATCCCTTAACGCCCAACCATGTGAGCAGGGTTATCAACAATTAGACGAACTTGATTTAATTGAAATTAAAGATCCCGTATTTTATGGCTGTATTACAAACTATCGAGATAGCACGGTTAACTTAGGCGACCCCAGAATCAAAAAAGGCTGGGTTAATAAAAATGACATTATTAGTATTGACTGCACACCCGCTATTATAAAAAGTGCCGATGAAATTATTCATTTCCCTAATTTACAAAAAATAGTTGTATCAAGTGATTTTCCAAATTTTGAATTATTTAAACAGCTGCCTAATTTAAAATATTTATCCATTTACAATTATAATAATACTGTTGGATCATTCGACGCCCAACAGCTTAGTGATCTTGAAAATTTACAATTTTTCTCTGCTTATAATATTAATATAATATCGAGTAATTATTTAGCCAATCTCAATAATTTAAAATCCCTCATTTTAACAAGTGTCATAATTGATAATTATGAGTTTGCTAAATTTTTGACTCAGGTTAAATATTTTGATATTTCAAATAATCAATTAGATATTTTCCCTGAGATTGGCTTTTATGAATCAATTGAAACTATTCATGCTAATTCAAATAATTTTGATAACATAAATGGATTTGAAACCTTCACTAATTTAAGAATATTATTATTGCGTAATAACAATATTTATAGTGTCGACAATTTAGATTTAGAGCATTCAAAATATGAAAAAATTGAACTATTCGCCAACCCAATAAACTGTAATCAGGCAGAAATGAAAAAATATTCATTTATGAAAGTTAAATGCAGTGATTAACTAAGCATATTTAGAAAAATCCAGTTGTACACCTAATGCATATTTTGTAAAATGCGGACTTTTATTGCTGTTACGGACTCACATGAAAACCAATATTACACTTGTTATTTGTTTTATACTTATAATCACCTTTGTGATTAGTTTTTTAAACAAAGACTATCAATCCATCGAGTCACCTATTGAGCCCGTTCAACAAATCGCAGCTAAGATTGATTTAACTATAAAAACCCATGAAAACATTAAAGACAAACAAGAACTAAATATTGATAAACAAAAAACACTCAAAACAATCATTCAGCCCGACATTAAAACTTTCGCTAATATTGATCCCCCAAACCAAGACGACCGCATTTTATTTAAAGGCATTGATTTCACAGGAATTACCAACTTCAAAATTGTTGATGTGATAGATGACGATATTTATCTATCCACTAAAACATTCCCAGTTTTTGGGCCGTCACGTAAATTATTTTCAGTTGTAAAAATAGGTACTTCCGATCAAGGGGATGTTTATTTTAACGGGTTTAGAAAAAACCTTGAAGCCGCAATAAATCATGAGGAATTGGATTTAAACCAAATCATAGAAGTTATCGCCTTTACCCAAGACGAAATAAGTATTGAGTTAGGTGATTTTACAGCCCCACATCACCCATTAAATATTATTGTAGATGGCAATATACTTGATAGCGCTAACTTACGTGTCAATCAAGTTCCCGCATGCGCAGAAGGTGATAGCCGAGAAATAACAATTGTAAACAATATATCAAATTTAGTCGCAACACCCTGTATAACTGGTTATAAAGAGCTGGATATAAATAATTTAATTGAGATAAAGGATGAAGAGTTCTATAAGTGTCTCAGTGTTGATAGGGATACAACGGTTAATATCGGTGACCCTAGAATCAAAAAAGGTTGGGTTAATAAAAATGATATAATACGAATAAGCTGTGTAACTGATAAAATAATGAGTGTGCATGAGATCATTCATTTTCCAAACTTACAGCAACTGTATATCGCTAGTGATTTCCCTAATATAGAATTACTTAATAACTTAAGTAATTTAAAGTACTTGGATATCACACCTAAATGGATAGCAATTAATAATAGTACTGAAATGGAACAATCAAGAAATAATAGAAGTACTACAAAATCTAAGTTTGACTCGCAACATATTCGATTACTTAACAACTTACAATATCTTTCTTTTTATAATATCAATTTAATATCTAGTAATTATCTAACTAATCTCAATAATTTAGAAACACTTATTTTATCTAATGTGGTAACTGATAATTATGAATTTGTTAAATTTTTAGATAATGTTACATTTTTTGATATCACTAATAATCAATTAGAGTCTTTTCCTGATATCGGGTTTGCACAAAAAATCGAAACAATAAGAGCTAACTCAAATAATTTTAACAATATAAATGGATTTGAAGATTTCAGTAATTTAAAAGAATTATCATTACGTAACAACAATATTTATAGTATAGACAATCTAAATTTAGATAATTCTAAATTCACTAAAATTGATGTATTTTCAAACCCTATCAGTTGTAATCAAACCCAGATGAGAAAATATCGTTTCTTAAAAATCAAATGTAACAATTAATTCTAATTACCATGTATCTAAGTCGATAAATACATGGTTGTCAGAAATTAAAATTCGACAAGCACACTTTCATCACCTTGTTGCACTACTAATTTATAATATTAAAAACAACATTTATTGTTGTCAGGACTCACATGAAAACCAATATTACACTTGTTATTTGTTTTATTCTTATAATCACCTTTGTGATTAGTTTTTTAAATAAAGACTATCAATCAATAGAGCAACCAATAGAACATTCAATTCAGATAGATAATCACACTACATCCGAAATTAATAAATCAATTATCCTAAGCCAAGTTGAACCAAACGACGTAATAGATAACCCAGTTAGCAATATAGTTACCTTACCTATCAAAAAACCCAACAGCCACTTAAGTAATAAAATCCAACCCATTACACAAGACGATCGGGGTTTATTTAAAGGAATCGATTTTACTGGTATTACAAACTTCAAAATTATTGATGTGATAGATGACGATATTTACCTGCCCACTAATATATTTCCTATTTTTGGGCCGTTACGTAAATCATTTTCAGTGGTTAAAATAGGTGACTCCGATCAAGGTGATATTTATTTTAATGGCTATCGTAAAAACCTTGAAGCCGCAATGAATCACGAGCCATTAAATTTAAACCAAAACTTAAAAGTCATTGTTTTTACCCAAGACGAAATAAGTATTGAGTTAGGTAATTATTCGGGAGTTCATCATCCTTTAAACATTATTGTAGATGGGAAAATACTGGATACTGCTAACTTACGCCCAAATCAAATTCCCGCCTGTGCAGAAGGTGATAGTCGAAGAATAACAATCGAAAATAATATATCAGAATTAGTCACAACACCCTGTCTAACTGATTTCAAAGAGCTGGACATAACTAATTTAATTGAGATTAAAGATAAAGAATTTTATAAGTGTATCAGTGCTGGCAAAGACACAGCGGCAAATATAGGTGACCCTAGAATCAAAAAAGGTTGGGTTAATAAAAATGATGTCATTCAAATAACCTGTGGATTTTTTACCTTAAAAAATGCCGATGAAATTATTCAATTTCCAAATTTACAATTACTGTCTATCTATTCTGATTTCCCAAATCTAGAGCTACTTAACAACCTAACTAACTTAAAACACTTAAATATTTCACCTAAAATAATACGCTCAGTTGATTCTAATGGTAATGAGATGAGAACAAAAAATCAAAACCTTATAAAAGAGGTATTTGATTCTCAATATATTCGATCGCTTAACAATTTACAGTATCTCTCTATTACAGATATCAATCTAATATCTAGTAATTACTTGGCTAATCTCAATAAGTTAGAAACCCTTATTTTATATAATGTAACTACAGACAATTATGAATTTGTTAAATTTTTAAATAATGTTACTTTTTTTGATATCACTAATAATCAATTAGAGACTTTCCCTGACATTGGATTTTCACAAAATATTGAAACCATAAAAGCTAACAAAAATAATTTTAATAATATAAATGGCTTTGAAGAATTTACCAATTTAAAAGAATTATTATTACGTAATAATAATATTTATAGTATAGATAATTTAAATTTAGACAATTCTAAATACACAAAAATCGATGTTTTTTTAAACCCAATCAGTTGTGATCAAACCCAGATGAGAAAGTACAGTTTCTTAAAGGTAAAATGCAATAATTAAATTAATTTTTAATAACATAAAAGTAAAGTTAATTATAACTCTAAAATTATTTAGATAAAAAAACCAGTTTTGTCATAAAACTGGTTTGATAGGGTTTGTAATTTTTTGTATCTAAGATGACTGATTTCTTGATCTTAAAAATCATTTATTTTATTCAGGATAACGATAAGACAACTTCAAATATATCCCGCTAAACATCAACATTAATAACAGAACCCCCAAATTTATTGCACCACTTTTTGTGGACGGCGATGATTCTGTTTGAGCTTCTATGATTACACTTCGATTGATACTAGTGCTGTTATTGGCAGCATCTGTCACACTATAAGTGACTTGATATTCACCTGCTAACGATTCATTTATATTGTTTGTTATTTGAATCTGCTCACTTATATCACCATCTACAATGTCTATAACACTGACACCTTGTTCAATGTATTGTGTACCGATAGTTATGGTTATTTGTGATTCGCCATTTAAACTAATAACAGGTGCGCTTAAGTCGGCAACAGTAACAATACCCTGAGCAGAGCCCGTATTACCATCGGCGTCAATGGCGCTAAACGTAATCGTAGTTTGGCCTAATACAAAATATTCAGGTGCATTATGGGTGATATTTAATTCACTGCCGTCTTCTAAATCCATGACAGTAACCGCTTCAATAAAATCAACAATGTCTGTTTGCAAGCTCGATGTACCCGCTGCACTTTGTGCGTCCACAGTGATGTGGTTAGGAATCATAAACTGCGGGTTAGACAACGGCTGCACACTGATTAATCGACTTTTCGTTGCACTATTACCCGCCGCATCGCTTGCACTATAAGTGATTGTATACAACCCTACTGTGTCAGTATTAATCTCACCTGTTGTTATGATAACAATAGAACTGTCTATATTGTCGGTAACGGTGGCGCCCAATTCTATGTATTGTTCAGCTAATTCCAAAATTAAATTCACTTGCCCGTTAAGTTGTATAACCGGTTTTGTTTGGTCGCTAATGGATATAAACGCTTGAGCAAGACCTGTATTTCCTAAGCTGTCTGTTACTTTAAACGTCACAGTTGTGACACCCAAAACAAAGGTTAAAGGTGCATCATGGTTAATATTATCCATTAACAATTCAGATGTTGTTGCACCGTTTAAGAAGGCATATATTTCGGGGTGATTGGCATCCAATGCATCGTTGTTAACCGCGCTAATGCTAATGTTTAATGGCGCAACAATAACCGGTAAGGCTGCATGTTGAACGCTGATTTTTCGAGTTTTACTTATCGCTGCATTACCCGCAGCATCGCTTAGTTGATACAGTAAGGTATACAATCCTGGTGTTGCAGTATTAATAAACCCTGTCACCTGTACTTCATTATGAATATCACCATCTACATTGTCGTAAGCTGTGAACCCGGGTTCTGCATATACTTCACCTATTGTGATAGTCATTGAGCTTGATGCTAATAAATTAACAACAGGCGCCGTTTGGTCAACCACATTAATGGTGGCTTGAGCTTGACCTAAATTACCTGACGAATCCATTACGCTAAACGTGACCGTCGTGACACCTAATTGAAAGATATCAGGAGCATCATGATTAATCACTGAAATTAAACCGTCCACATCGTCCATCGCGGTGGCAGCGTTTAAAAATGCAATAATACTCACGTCGGTATTGTTTGTTCCTGTCTCATTAATGGCTGGAACTGTTATATTACTGGGTGCGTTAATCACGGGTGCAAACTGATCTTGTACACTAATGAAACGTGTGATACTGCTTGCATGATTAAGCGAATAGTCAGAAACATTATAATGTAATGTGTATATTCCAATGTTATTCACATCCACAACACCGCTGATGATAATACGCTCCGACAAATCACCATCAATCACATCATAAGCATAAGCGCCTAATTCGCTGTAAAGTTCACCAATATTAATAACTGTATTGGACTGTCCAATTAATGTTAAATCAGGTGCGTGTTGATCAGTCACCGTTACCTGTGCTGTGGCAACACCAATGTTACCTTTAGCATCGGCAGCACTGAATGAAACAGTGGTGACACCTAAAGAAAAAGTGGAGGGTGCATCATGGTTTATATCGGTTATCACACCACTGATCTTGTCATAGGCTGAGGCAGAATTTAAAAATAACGCCAATTCATTTTGTAAAGAAAATACACCGTCTTTATCCGTAGCCGCAATGGTAATACTTACTGGTGCGGTAATAATAGGGGTGATATTGTCTAGGTAATCATCGGCATCGTTTGAGTCTGTACCCTGGCTCATTTCATCTATGTCGCTCACACCGTCGTTATCGTCGTCGGTGTCTTCATTGTCACCAATGCCGTCTAAATCACCGTCTTTCCATTCGCTGTCGTCATCAACAAAAGCATCACTGTTATCACCTACGCCGTCTGAATCACTGTCTTTCCATTCACTGGCATCGTTAATAAAAGCATCGCTGTTATCACCCACGCCATCATTGTCACTGTCTAACCACTGCGTAGAGTCATTAGGAAAAATATCTTGGAAATCTTCCACGCCGTCTGAGTCTATGTCGGAGTCATTTAATACACTTGAAAATTGTAATGTGCGATTAGATTGATCAAAGCTGTAACCTGCAAATACGATGTCGTGATTATTAAGTTGTGTCGCGCCATAGTTTCGATTAAATAAGTCGTTTTTAATACGCGCAAAACCATCACTTGAATATTGGTTTTGTAATACACCTTCAGGTGTGAGTTTTAATACAACGTTAAATAATTCCTGGTTAGCGTTGTATTGACTAAGTGCAATCACTAAATCACTGTCTGCTTGTTCAAATATTTTATGAGCAACGTTCCTTAATCGATATTGCCCTTCAAATGTAAAATAACCCGATTGTGCAAATTGATCTTCCAATAAACCATCTGCATCAAACTTGACAATAAATAGGTCACTTTGATAATAAGACTGGCTTTCAATTAATGCTAAAAACCCACCGTCTTGTAATGTGATTAGATCTTTTAATAACGTATATTCGGTCAACGTTGCTTCAAAATATCCAGCGTCGCCAAACTGTAAAT
>JALJPK010000094.1 GCA_022968985.1 Pseudomonadales bacterium
ACATCCGATGCCGGAATGAAACGCGCCCAATCATTATTAGACAGCAACCGCGCAGAATTAAATCAGCTTAAAACTAAATTGGGTACATTTGAATTAGATCGCTTAAATGAAACAGAAAATGCAATCGCAGCATTAGCGCGCAGATTACAAGATTCAAATATGCCAATCGAAGGTTGTTTAGAATATGATCGCAGCGCGTACGCTGGTGCGTTAACTAAAAATATGACAACCATAAACGCGTTGCAATGTGAAACCATTGCCATGGCGTTTAAATGTAACTTAACCAAAGTGGCGTCATTACAACTTAGTGATTCACAAGCCAACCACGTAGTACCTGAACTATATGCCGACAAAACCTACCATAACAGTATTCATGGTGGTGCTTCTTTAGAGGGTTTATATGCACAGATGCGAGCGCATTTAACCGAACAATTGGCAGAGTTAATACGTGTATTAAAAGAAACAAAAGATGGTAATGGTGTGTCGTTATTAGAAACCACATTAATCTTACAGGTAACGGATATGGGAGATGGTGGTGCACATGATAACAATAACTGTCCATTTACTCTTGCAACGTCAAACCCCAACATAGTTACTGGCCGTGTATATAGTGGTACTAATAATGATAAATTATTAAATACAGTTTCTTATGCGTTGGGTGTACAAGATCAAGTGACCAATTTTGGTGATGTAGGGCATGACACAGGGATAATCACTTAACACGGGTTAATATTTATTAACTGCTTATAAAATAATGTTAACAAAGTCGGCAATCGCCGGCTTTTTTTTGGATTTTTTTTATTGTGTAGAGAATATAAATTGTAGGTCAACGGCTTGCCTTGACAGCGAAAATCTTTTTCAATTATTTGTTTATTTGTTTATTTGTTTATTTGTTTATTTGTTTATTTGTTTATTTGTTTATTTGTTTATTTGTTTATTTGTTTGATCAGGTTGATATTGCTTTGTAACTGTCTTTCTATTGTGTAAGTGTTCCTGTTTTGTCACTAAAATGTAAGCTGTGACTGTCTTAAAAACACACAATTGTATATAACATCACAGCCTGTAGAAAATGGCTTCACTCAAAATAAATATTAAGTAAAATGGGTTTTTTTTTCGATGATCTCATAAAGGATAAACATGTTATTACGAAGTATAAGTTTAAGTGCAGTTACATTATTGTTATTAGCCTGTGAGGTGGTGCAGTCTGATACAGCACAAACATCAGCGACCTCTACACAACAAAATACAAATCAAGACAGCGTACAAAATGAGTTGGCTACGCAATCTGAAACCCAAACAGATACTGTAACGAACAGCATCACGCAAACAAAAACAGCCACTGCGACGCAAACACAAACGAACAGCATCACAGACACAAAAACAGCTACGCAAACAGATAACGAATCAAATACTGAAACTAAGACAAACACAGAAATAAAAACACAAACCCAAACCGATACAGTTACAGAAACCAATGCAGTTACAGAAACGAATACAGAAACAGAGAGTAATATCGATCCAGTTAGAATTAAATTAAAAGACTTACACTTTGAAAGTGAAGTTATAGCAGGTTGTTTGGCTTATCAGCCATATGATCAGTTTATTTATGTTGATGAGTTAACCAGTTTTCGTTGTGGTAGTTATGGTGGTAAACAATTGATCGGTTCATTTTTTGAAGATTCGATTGCTGATGACGGAACATTTAAATATTTGATTGACTCTACAATAGGATTAAATCAACTTACTGCTTTGCAAATATTGGACTTATCCGATAATTGGATTGGGCAAATTAGTCAATTGGATTTACCTAATTTAACGCAGCTAAATCTAGCGATGAATGATATTCGCCACCTTGATCTCACTAAATTAAAAAATCTAAAATCTTTAAATTTGGATATAAACCCAATTGAATCCATTAACGTAACTGGTTTAACTCAACTTGAGGTGATCATTATCAATGGTACCCTAAGAGATTCCTATGATATGGGTTGGGGGCGCCAAGGTATTATTTACGACAGAGAGTTTAATGGACAGTTTGAGTCATTAATACCTGAAATAAGTTTGGATGATTTTTCTAAACCTATTTATTTTGAAGGGACAAACGATTTAACGAATTTAAAAGAGCTTAAAATAAATCATCATAATATAGTTAATTTCGATTTTTCAAATTCTGTATTGATTGAAAAAATTACTATTAATAATAGTGAATTCGAAGAAATTGATTTAATGAATAATATAGATTTAATTGAATTAGATTTAGAGGCTAATTTGTTAAGTGAAATTGATTTAAGTAATCACTCACATTTAACAGATGTGAATTTAAGTTATAATCGATTAAATAAACTAAATTTAAGTAATGCCTCAAATTTAAAGTATTTAAAACTTAAAAGAAACGAGTTAACAGTGCTTAACTTGAATGATTCAAAATCTCTTATAACATTGGATGTTTCTTCAAATAGTTTAAATGATATTCAAATGGACAGCGCAGTTCTTGAAGGGGTGAATTTAAGTGGTAATGCGTTTAAACAATACCCGTCATCGATGAACTTACCGATTAATAGTGGTATTAATTTAAGTTTTAATCAACTAACAAGTTTTTCTAACGACAATATAATTCTTCCGGCAACGCTTATATTAACGGATAATCAAATATCAACACTGGATATCAGTAATGCTCATTATTTAAATGCGTTGTATATTAACGGGAATCCAATCACGCAATTAAATATAGAAACTGCACCAGAATTGGAGAGCCTTAATTTTAGTTTAGGAGATATTAATCCGTCATCCGATAATAACGCAGGTATGAATCAAAAGATTAATTTAAATAACGTTAATAAATTAGAAACATTAACTATTGATAACTATCAATGGCGTAGTTTTATGTCCTCCGATTTTACTGTATTGGATAGTTTAAAGTCGTTTACTATTATTTCACCTAGATTGAATGAAGTTGATCTTAGTTCTTGGGTTGGACTTAATCGTTTTAGTATTTTAGATTCACCGTTAATGTCTTTAGATGTGTCATCCAATATTAATTTAAAGAGTTTAAATATCTCAAATGCACGATTAACAACATTAGATATTAATTCAAATAATAATTTGGAATATTTGAGTGTCGTAAATACACCACTAACGACTTTAGATATTACTTCCAATGTTAATTTAGAAGGTTTGAATCTATCAAATTTACCTATAACGGCAATAGATCTAACACAAAATATTAAATTGACAAGTTTGTCGATAGAAGACACGTTAATAACCAGTATAGATATTTCCAATAACTTACTATTATCAATATATATTGAATTAATGGATAATAAATTAAGCGAACTTATTTATAGTGATCCAGAGCAATGTGAAAAACTTAACTATGTCATGCTGGTTAATAATTATTTCACACCAGAGCAAAGAGATATATTACAGGACTGTTTTTTTATAGGGGTGGAAAAGAACTGATTTCATATTTTGTTTTGAGTTCTCAATCAGTTATAAACTAATAAAAAGCGTAATGGGGTCAAGTTATTTGCTTTATGATACTTTTTCTTACGCAAATAGTATTGTGAAACAGCTAACTTGGCTGCTTTTTGTTGGGCTAAACAAACACTGTATTAGTTACTGCTTAATTAAGAAGAAGGTGAACTTGTTAAAATTTAATATGAAACTTTTATTTGGCTTAATGTCTGTTTTGGTTTTCTTATTCGTTATTTTCTTTAACTTATTTAATTATGAACTGACTGTTTCAAATAGTGACGATGGTGTAATAATCCAAGTTTTATCGTTAGGTGAATATCATTCTCCAGTATTGGAGTTAGAAATTTCAGATTCGAATAATATCGTAGTGGTTAAACTTAAAACAAAGTCTAATAATTCAGTGCTGCATACTGTATTAATTAACGAAGGTGTAACTAAATTTGATGATATCTATTTAGATCAATATGAAGTTGTTTATCCTCAAAGCCAAATATATAAATTTATTAAACATGAACAATATAATATTTCTGTAAAATGGAAATTTAATAATGCACAATCAACTTTTATACTTTAACTGTTCACCAAAATAATGGCATTTAAATTGACTCATTGATGCTTGTCCGTATTATTACATAAACCCTGAGCGCAATAACTCGGTTAAATCGTTTGCTTCATGGTACTTATCTTAGGGAAATAGTATTGTGAAATAATTAACTTGATCCTTTTTCTATTTTAAAGTTGAAAAATAACTAGGTATAATGTGGTGTACAAACGAACTGACGGATTTATTTAATATGTTAAATGCAGATTTTTACCGTCTAATAAGATGTTAACTTTAGGAGAAAGGGTGAACCCAAATCGCACATCCAAAAATGTATCAGGAGATTTCTATACAACTGGTTTTTGGCATGAAGGTGAAGAGTCTGGTGATTGCTTGGATTGTGCAATTCCTGAAGCCGAAGCACCAACCCTTCTAGCTGATATAAATAAAGATGATAACTACACACATTTTATTCGTCAGCCAGAGACTGAAGAAGAGATAGAGCAAGCTTGTCAGGCCTGTGAAATTTGTTGTGTTAACGCTTTGAGATATGCTGGCTCGAATCTATCAATTATTAAAAGGTTGGGAAATAATCCAGAATATTGTGACTTTGTATATCATGAAGGTGAAATAGTTTTAAGTTTGGATTCATCTGGAGATACACTGCCTTTTGCTGAAATCTACAGAGAAGCCTATTATCGAAAACTTAAGATTGATTATTCAAATAAGTTTAGATTTATTAATATCAGGAAGTACAAGGTTAACAAGTTGTCCCAGTGGATTAAAAAAATCTTCGTTGTATTCAAGCGCTGAGCAAAGCGATATATTCATATGAAATTTTTACTCAGCCTTCTCGTTTTTGTTTCTTTTTACTCTTATTCCATTGAGAGTGTTTGTTATGGAACAGCATCCAATGGCAGCTTGAAAAACGGCGTTCAATTACCAAGTGCTGGTAAAAACTTCGTAGGTTATAGCGCAATAACAAGGTTAGCTGGTAGAACCTATGTACATTCCACTGTCAAAAATATTGTATTGGCTGCGTATAAACGTTTGGAGTTATTAGAGCCAAACAAAGTTTATAAATATGCTGAAACCGGTTATGAACAGGGTGGTCAATTCAAACCACATAAAACCCATAGAAACGGACTTTCTGTTGATTTCATGACACCTGTTACCGATAAAAATCAAACCTCAGTTCATTTGCCTACAAACCCTCTTAATAAATTTGGTTATAATATCGAGTTTGACCAATTCGGAAATTATGCCGATTATAAAATTGATTATGTTGCTTTAGCTGCTCATATTGTTGCCTTACATCAAGAAGCGAAGCAATTAGGTTTTGATATCAGGCGTGTTATATTTGATCCAAATTTACAACCGTTTTTATTCAAAACTCAATATGCTGAATATTTAAAAGCGAATATTCAGTTTTCTAATAAACGTTCGTGGGTTCGTCACGATGAACATTATCATGTGGACTTCATAGTTCCGTGTAAATGAAAACTAACAGCAATTAAATCGGACACAATAAACTTGGTTTGTGTTTGTTCTTTAATCAAATAATATCCAAGTTTTTTTTGCCGATTATTGCGGCGCTAGGTCAGAGGCTCCATGAAAGTATATCAAATAAGTACAAGCGATAATTTATACAATCAGGCGTTGGGTTTAAGGTATAAGCTATTTTTTGAGGAGTTTGGATTACCTAAAGATATTGTTAAAGATGAATTTGAATCCTCCAGCACACACCACTGTATCTATAACAAAGAAAAATTAGTGGCATACGGGCGACTAACAAAACTTGAAAACAGTAATTTTAAAATATCTCAAGTCGTAGTCCGCCACTCATTACAGAGGCAGGGTTACGCTAGTAGTCTTTTAAGCGGTATTATTTCTGCTGCTTATAGCCAAGGCGCTAAAACAATAGAACTTAACTCGCAAGTAAAAGCGGTATCACTATACAAAATTCTAGGTTTTGTTGAGTCAGGCGAACACTACCCGTCAAAATCAACAGCAATACCCCATGTCAAAATGGTTTTGGCAAAAAACACATAACAAGGGTTTTTAAGTCGGACACAATAAACTTGGTTTGTGTTCGTTTCTTACTCAAATTATAACCAAGTTTTTTTGCCGATTATTGCGGCGTTATACCTCATAACGGTAATTCATATGCATAATAAATTAAGATCGGAGTTTGAAGCTGGTGAAAACTCTTTTCTAATTAAGCTTCGATGTGAGTTAAGTTGGGATTGGGATGCATTTTATAAATGCTCGTCTCTCATGTTTGATGTCGCCATTATTGAAAATAAAAAACAATCAGTGGATATGTGGGTGGCTCAGGGATTTTGGTTTATGGATACTTGGGTGAAAGATTGGACAAGTCATGAGAAGTTCGAACGACCAGAATCGGAACGCTACGAAAAAGCTATTTTAATGCTAAGTGAGCTAGCATACCTATTGTTTAATGGCGAAAGCCAATATTCAGATGATACTTTAGAAAAATTAGCAAAAAATGAAGTATAACAACAGCAATTAAATAGGACAGCAAACACTTGGCTGCTGTTCGTTCCTCACGGTAATTATAGCCAAGTATTTTGAGCCGTATACTGCGGCGTAATGTGCTTTGAATCGATATTTTATATGAATGCATCACAAAAAGAATTAGCTGGAAAATTATTTGATAATGGTGAAACTGATCAATTAAGTGTCTTATTACTTCCATTTGTTGAAAAAAAAGACCCTTTCGCACTTAATTTATTCGCATCATTTAGCCAGCCAAATGAATTAATCTCTGATTTTGATATTAGATATATAAAACAAAAAATAGAAGCTTCTGAACTTGGTAGCGCGGATGCTTCATATAGAATGGGTGTCAATTATTTAAATGGTGACGATGTTGATCAAGACTTAAAGGCAGCTACTAAATATTTTGAGAGGGCAGTCTCCCAAGGTCACTCTCACACAAAATTTACATTTGGATTTAGCCTTTATTATGGTGTTAGCGGAAATAAAAAGAATGAATCACGTGGACTAAAATTATTGAAAGAAGCTGAAAATGAAGGAATAGATTTAGCAAAAAAAGAGTTAGAGTTAATTCGCTCTTGCAACACATAACAAAGGCAATAAAAACGGACACAAAATACTTGGTTTGTGTTTGTTCTTCACCCAAATTATAGCCAAGTGTATTTTGCCATTTATTGCGGCATTCTACTTCAGAGGTCATCATGAAAATAGAAATCGAGGCTTGGCTAAATAATATAAATGAACGTCCCGATGTAGTTGCAATTAATATTGGTTTAATCGAATCAACTAATGGTTTTCAAGCTTATATGATTGGATCAAAAGTTTATGATATTAATGATGATGAATGGGCATGTAACTAAGATTTTATCCCTGAAACTAAATATTTAAAATTGCCAAACACTTTAAATATGAATTGGGAAATATTGCAAAATGAAGTTGTTAAAATAATAAAAAACTATATTAAAGCTAACAATGCTAGCATTCTTAGTCATGTACCAAATATAACGGTTGGATTTGATGATGCAGAATTAGTTAATGTGAAAACGTGCAAATGAAATAAAATTAGAGGCCAAACACTAGGCTACTGTTCGTGCCACACAACAACCATAGTTAGCATTTATCTGACCGATTATTGCGGCATTAATCATAGAAAAGAGCGTACGTATGAAATGGAAGCTGTATAAATATTTAGTTAGTTTTATGTGGATTATCTTTTCAATGATCGTCGTTTCAATAGGCTTGCAAATATATCTTAACGACAAACTAACATTTTCGAATAGCAGTCAGAATATAGAAGTGAATATTGTTATTGGATGCATTATTGCCGCAGTTATCGGTAGTCTTGTAGGTCTCGCGGTTATATTCCAGAAAAAGATTTCACTAATTATCATTGTACCGTTAAGTATGTTTTTGTGTGTCTACTTATACGATCAATTAACTGGCGACTACATTTTTTATAAATACGTTTATCTAGGCATAATATTATTAGTCGTTCATCTTGCTACCATTCACATCGTCACAAAAAGAAAATCACCAGATCAGCAGAATGTTTAATAAACAACAGCTGACTTGATCCTTTATTATAACAATGTCTTAAAGATCTATTATGGCTAGTACTATCCTTTAGAGTCGTGTCGAGCATCTTGAAATTAAAACAGTCAAGATTCTAGACACGACCCGTTATGTGAACGTGTAACTGATTTTGTATAACGGGCTATGATGAATTATTTTTGTGTCAATTCTATTGCATGCGCCAAGTATACTTTATAAACATCGACAGCTTCGATGTGATCTGAAGGGATATTATCGAGATAATGAACATCAAACATAAAACCTGTGGGTAATACACCGTTCACTGTACAAAGGGTACCCAAATCAAATTCATTATCATTGTTTGGAAGAACACAGCGTTCAGTGATTGCGGCGCCTGATGGGTGTGTAATCGAATTGTTCATCCATGTTCGATAAATCACTTGCCTTTCTTCATTACTATTAAGGGATCTAGTCTCAACAGACTGACATATTTTAACCCCGTCGTTTACTTTGCAATTAGGTAACTGGTTAGCTGCTGTAATCGACTTTTCAATAAATGCATAATGCTCTTTTAAGTCTTGTTTTATGGCTCTGATAGCATAAAAGTGTTTAAAAAAAGATTGGCCTAGTTTTTTGAAATCGGTAGTTAACCAAACCTCATTAGCTGGAAATGGGTTTTCTTTACAACCTAAGGAGTTAATATTTTCAGATGCGAGTAACGCTTCTACTTTTAAGACTCTTTGTTCGTCAGTATCCGTGACAATGTTGGCATTGATCAGTTTATTTGGCTCAATACTGATTACCTGATCATTCATTGTTATATAAATATTTTTGTCTTTATTGACGCAAGTTGAAGTACTAAATCCATGAGCATTAAAAGTGCCGTATTCGTCAAGTTTAGGCGGATCGGGAATAAAACTACGGGGAAATGAACTGCAAGCTGATAATAAAACGGGTAAAACAAGTGCGCAAAGCAAAGTTGCTTTCATGTTGATATCCTTGAGGGCTAATTTTGATGCGCAGTTTAAAATAAATCACAATAAGTTACCAACCCATATTTATATGCACTTTGTAACCACTGTAATAGACATTCATTAATTATTATTATTAGTTTTTGTCAGGGCAAACTTACGATCAATTTAAGATAAATGGTATTAGGTTTATTATTGATAAGATCCAATTTTCAAGAAGTTACCTTTGTAGGTCGATGGCTTGCTTCGACAAAACTAATATTGGGTTTTTAGTGTGTTTGTTTTTTGGTTGTCTAGTCAAGATGAAAGACGCGACCGCTATACAAGTTCCAAGGTGCTGGCCTTTTTTTATGTCTGATGTATTGGTTATGGGCTTTGCTTTTGTTGTGTATTAATAGGTTCCTCATGACGATCGATGGCTAGCCTCGACAAAACTAACATCGTTTTTTAATATTGAGTGTCTAATACTCTTATTTGAGTAGTAGGTTTTTTGTTTGGTTCGTTATAAACTGACTTAACTCAGGTAATGGTAAGAGTCATGGTCGAAATAAAAAAATGATTTCCAGCCTGTTTTCGAATTGTAATAATTTTGTGCGAGACTTTTGGATTGTTTTTAGTTTTACTGGGTTGGTTGAAAAGTATTTTGAAGCAAGTGACTCGACCCCTTTACTCGTTCAATTGTAAAGAGTAATAACAAATGACTCAATGTGGATTCCGCATACTGTCACATTTTTTGTGGTGCAAAAATAAGTGCCATTTGATATAGCGATTATTTTAGGCGTTAAGAAAATTATAATGAATCTTAAATATGAATAAATTAATGACTAGATGTTTTTCTCTCGTTTTATATTTCCTTATGAGTAGTTGTGTCGGAATAGTCGCATTAAATCCTGGTACTGAAAAATATGAAAATCCAGTAAGAAGTTATACTGGTAATTGGTTAATAGCACATAATGGCAATACCCCAATAAAAAAAATAGATGTGATTTTACGCTGGGGAGAACCTTCTTCGAAAGAAGAGCTAAGTGACGGAACTGAAAAATGGGTATTCAAGAGCGGTGTTCGTTTTCTTGGTCTAATTCCATTTGTCATAATTCCTATTCCTTTGATCGTTCCCGTTGGAAAGAACTCATGGACTTTGATTTTGAAAGACGGTGTGGTTATTTACGCAGAACATAAAAATACATCAGGTAAAGGGTTTATTTGTGGTCTCAGTGTAAAGGATGGACTAAGTGGTGATTCTGGTAAAAGCCCTGGTTGTGAAGTTATTTAGTTATCGAGCTCACAAAATCCCTAACAAGTGACTATGCTGTCAAAAAAATAAAAGGGGGAGACAGCTGCTAGCTGTTTGATACTTTTCTTACGCAAATAGTATTTTGTAACAACCTACTAGCCCCATTTTTTCTATTTTAAAAATGGAAAATAACTAGGTGTAGTATGAATTACAAACGAACTGACGGATTGTATTTAACATGTTAAATACATTTTTTCCGTCTAATAAGATGTTTTGAGAAATTATCATGATTGATCCTATAGAATTTTCATCTCGCTCAAGAGATGCCAAAACAGAGAGAGGTATTGCGAAGTGGTTGCGCTCACAGACCGAAGATGAGCGTTGGGAGTTCATTCAATCGGCTTTGTTATCTAAGGCAGTAAAGAATCCAAATCTGCCAAATGCATTAATTCTTACGCCAAAAGTAGGTTTAAAGAAAGAGCATTTGTTTTGCATCTTAGCGATTTCATTGAAAGTTGCTGACCCAAGCTCTATGCAAGCATTTTTAAAAGCTGTGCTGCCTGGATTGGGTTATAAACGAGTTGTACATTATTTCAAAAGTAACTTGATAGAGTTTCCTGAGAAAGTTGGTATGGCGCTATATTTTTTACCAAATTTACAGCCTGAGGTTAATATACAGCAGCGTAAGCTCATTAATACTCTAAGAAAAGAGTTAGTTACTTATGTATCAGGTCTAGATATTTGCTCTGACTACCTAAAATTATGTATAAATAGAGCACGATAAATTATATGACAATCACAATCTCATTCATGCGACGTATTAGAGTTTGTTTATAGTGTCGTAAATACAAATATGTGCCTGCTGTTGGTGTTAGCTACGTAAATTATTAAATTATGGTTGTTATGATTAATTATAAGAAAGTTGTGAGAGATTTTAGCAAGGAAGGTTGGGACTCGAACCCATTTGACAGAATGTTAGAGATCAAGGATAAAACTCCAAACGACCTATTGCCGTTTCTTAAATTGTAAACCTAAGGGTCAGTGTAAACCTAAGGGTCAGAATCGTAGATATTAGATTTCATTCATTAAATTGATCTAGGGAAACCTTAGAAACCTTAGTCGTCAGGCCTTTAGTTTGACATAGACACTCATAATATCCAATGAGAGTAAGCTCTCACCCACTTAGGGTAACCAACAAGAGTAAATGATCAATAAATAATCAATGTGTATTCACTCAAATTATAAAAAAGGCCACTAAAAAGTGGCCTTTTTTATATCAATCAAAAATCAATACTTCCAAAGAAAACCCCTATTGCGCTGTAACCCTTTTGTTCAGTTGAACTAATTCACATTCAAGTGATTTAATCGATTGTTTTATTCCAACAATGCTTTCGCTGATTTTGATATCAGCAATGTATGACTTTCAATCCATCTCAGTAATGATGTCCCCCGCATAGGGTATTCTGATTAACTGATCTCTTTTTGTATTAATTATCAATGTAATAGATTGGCTCTTTTATAAAAAATATTAGCCAATTGTCCGGGAAACTCAGATTACTTTTTCAGCATATAAGTGAAAATAAATTTAAATTTAATTTTTTAAAATACATCAAAAATATAATAATAATTTTAATCTGGATTTAGTTCGGCTTAACTTTTTCAAAAAAACGTCAAACAAGGTTAAACAAAATCTTTTTATAATCACAATAAATCTCCCTCGCAGTCGACTCAAATATAAAACAATGATTTAGATATTTATCAGGTATTACAGGCTCAAACCCTGAAAAACTCGATATTTTCAGGTTCTTAATAATTCAGCAAAGTAGCTTTCAAAAATGATCAAATAAATCGATTTTTAATAGGCTTAAAATGAATTTCTGTATAAAATCCTTTTGTAAAGTTTTTAACGTTAACTGTTTGTATTTCTATTGTATTGGTTGTTTTGATTGTTTTTTATACAGGTTGTGCATTTTGCAATAAAGGTTGAGTGTTTTTTAAGCATAAATGTTTTTTAACCTTTAGTTATATTATTTGCTTTGTTAAAGTTGTATCTGTTTTGTTTATGGTATTGTTATCTGTGGCTTGATTATGCTAGATATTTAAAAAATACTCTGGTAATTTTGTGGGAGACTGTGTTACTTTGACTAAATAACCCTAAAATCTCAAAAAACCTCGTGTGTTGATTGTTAAATTTCTAGCCCTGATTTTATATTTTTAGGGGTAGATCTAGGGTGTTTCGAACAGTCTTAAATTGTTTAAGGCTGTTAATACTTACAAGTTCAAATTTTTATAAAACTCTAAATTTAATTTTAATTTTAATTTTAAATGAAAATAATTTTGTCTTATTAATATTTAATCCTTTGGAATATTTATGTTGTACTCTGTTCAAAATCCACAACTGCCTTCGCTTAAAAAACAAAGTGGACTAGCCACTATTTTAGTAATTATTATTATTGGAATGTTATTGACCACTTCAATGTTAGCTGTAATTGCTAATAATAGAAGTACTCAAGAAAAACAAGTGGCCACTCATGCAATCGTGCATTCCCAAGCGGGGTTGTGGACGGGTGTTGAGTTAATGCGAGAATATATTGATGGGTTGGATTCAACTCAAAGAGGGTTGCTAGAAGGGCAGAGTATTACACTAGATTTTGATCTTAGTGATTCTGTGTATAATATTGAAATAATTGAATACACTGCAAAAGATGAAACAACTAGTCAGAATGAAGTGATTCAAGCAACAATAAAATTTTATGAAGCCAATGCAAAATCCACCTCGGCAGTTGAAGTGTTTTTTGAAGTGGTGCCAGATTCATGTGCGACGACTCCTTGTGTGCCCGAAACTATTCTTGGTGATATGAATTTTTATGGGGATTTATCAATATCAGGCACCACTACCGTTAAAATAACCACAAGCTCCACAATTAATATAGATGGCAATGTAGCTATTACTGGTTCGGTAGCCAATCTTGATAACATAAATGCAACAGGTAATGTTGATTTAACCGCTGGTTCTAGTTCTCTGCATTTTATAAATATTAAAACTAATGGTGACTTTATTGCTTCAGCTGGTTCGGTGGCTGTTTTAACTGCAAAAGGTAATGTTAATTTATCAGGTAATTATGAAGCTTTAGATGTTACTGCAGATGGAACTATTACAAGTAGTTCGAATAATCTTAATTCAAGGGCATTTAGAGCGGGTTCGAATATTCATGTCAGTAATGGTGGGGTTATCTTAGCAAAATCTAATACTAAAGTGACGGCAGGGGATACTTCGAGAGTTAAAAATATTATAAGCAGAGGCACGGTATTTATTCATAAAGACGCTTATGTGGGAAGTGGTTCAAGTGGTTTACGCAGTGTAAAGTCCTATGGCTACGTTGATTGTAAGCAAAATTATAAATTAAGCAGTACAAATTTAACTGTGAACCCAGCCCCTTCTGTTATTGATCCTTCTATTTCGGTAGCAACCGGATTAACAGTAAGCCAGGTTGTAAGTTCTGGTTGTGCCAATACCTCAAATAATGTGGCCGGTTGGT
Source organism: Pseudomonadales bacterium (assembly GCA_022968985.1). Classification (GTDB taxonomy): domain Bacteria; phylum Pseudomonadota; class Gammaproteobacteria; order Pseudomonadales; family Natronospirillaceae; genus Marinicellulosiphila. The sequence continues at coordinate 13,813 of JALJPK010000094.1, forward strand.
TAACGGATGATGATGAATTGTTGATTGAAGCGGTGGCTGAAATTGACCCATTTGTAATGATTAAACCTCATGTTAACGTTTGGGATTTAAAAGGCTTTGCTAATTACGCGTTTTCATATGATGCAGATGCGCCTGTGGTAAAGGATAGAATACGTATTGAGGTTAAGGGCATTAAAGGTAAAGAGGATGGTTTGTATTATCTTCGTGGTAATAAAAAGAATCAAATTTTTTGTTCTACTCTAAAGTCGCAGGCTCAGGCTAATGGTGAATATTGGTGTGATAAAACTAAGGGATATATTACACCCTGCTCAGATGTAAATGATAGTTGTTTTAGTGCTACTTATTCATATTCGGTTGAGGCTGGAGAGCACGTAGAGTGGAAAATTAGAGGCAGTTCGATTGCTACAGGTACTTATTTTTTTGAAGGTGACTTAACTGATGCCGTGGCCTTTTCCATTGCGACAAAATTGGTAACGGGTAATTATAGAACAAGTACCGGTATGGACAGGGCAGTGGCCCCCAATTATGCGGGTTTTCAGGCGGTTTGTAAGAATAATATGAACTCAATAACTGATGGGAATGTTGGCAGCCCTGGTGGTGGTGCTAATAATTTTGGTCAATTTAGCCCCCTTGATATGTGTCCAGCAGATGGAACGTATATCTCCACTGTCTTAAGTAATGTGGTAGTGGCTGCTGGTGGTATTGATTATTCAAAGGACCCACAAGTATATGAAGGTGGGCTTATTAATATAACCGGTACCGTTTCGATGTTTGGTACCATGATAGCGGGCGATCGAGTGTCAGGAAGTGGTACTCTAAATCTCACAGGGGCTATGGTGGCATTAAATGAAAATGATGCTGTGACCGCTCCCAATGTGTTAAGTGGTAGTTCAGCTAATTTAAATCAAATTAATTCAGGTACTTATGATAAAACCGCCATTCCATCAACTGATTGTGATCGAGGTGATGACGGTCAGCTTGAATATAAAATTGAAGGTGTGGTTGTTTATAAATATGTAGTTAATAATGTTGTACAATACAGAGACAGAAAAGACTTTGTTAATAGTGATGGTGATACTATTATTGGTAATGTAATTACAGGTGTGGCTATTCCTACTTGTAGGTCTGTTTGGGGTGATGCTGTAGAAGTTCCAGGTGGTGAAAAAGTTGCCGTGTCTTGGGTTCGTTTTTTATAAAATAAAATGAATTAAGCACTTTAAAAACACAGATTAACAGTATTAAAAGCTGTTACAAATTCAAAAAAAGCCGACCTCATTTATGAGCTCGGCTTTTTTTGGTTTTGGTTTTGGATAAAGAGTTTTTTAGTTTTAGATTTTTTTTTAGGTTTTTATTCTAACCCCAGCTTGTCCATTTCTTATTGTTAAAAACAATGATGGTGTCGTGTCCCCCATCACCCATTTATTTAGGAATGGGTAGTAGGGGACGCGACCCCAGTGACGTTCGACCGTTTACAAGGTGGTTTCTAGGTTGAGTCATATTAAATCCATAATTAATGATTTTTCGAACAACATATTCAATCCATTTGAAATATGTTGTAATTAATAAAAAGATAGATTGGAACTGGATTGGTTAGTTTGCATGTCCATAGTTGGGTTCAGATTTGGGTTTTTGAGTTGCTGAACTTGACCTAAGAATATCAATTTAAAACAAAACGAACGTATATTTGTTTACAAATAGAAATCCCATTTGATCTTCGGAGATTTATTAAAATGAAAATAGTTATACTAAAAGATGCCTCTGCGGTCGCAAAATATAGTGCGGCGATTTTTATAAAACAAATACAAAACAAAGCAGATTGTGTACTTGGTTTTGCAACAGGCTCAACCCCCGTTGATATGTATAATGAATTAATTAACGCTTATAAAAATCGACAAGTTTCGTTTGACCAAGTGAGCAGTTTTAATTTGGATGAATATTTGGGTTTGTCTGGTGATCATCAGCAAAGTTATCGTTTTTTTATGAATGATAAATTGTTTGATCATATTGATATTGATCTAGCAAAAACCACTGTACCGCCAGGCGATTCGAAAAATCCAATCGATGCCTGTGCACACTTCGAGCGCAAAATTATTGAATGTGGTGGCATCGATATTCAATTATTGGGGCTGGGTCGTAATGGCCATATTGGTTTTAATGAACCCTCGTCATCGTTAAGCTCTCGTACTCGAATTAAAACACTGAAGCAACAAACCATTAACGATAACGCCCGTTTTTTTAAGGACGAAACGTTTCAACCACACTTAGCGATTACTATGGGTATTGGTACTATTTTAGAGGCGAGAAAAATTGTATTGTTAGCAACTGGAAAAAATAAAGCACAGGCTATTGCCGATACCATACAAGGGCCAATAACAGCACAATGCCCCGCATCGGCTTTACAATTACATGCTAATACGGTGATTGTGATTGATGAGTTGGCAGCTTCGAAGTTAACTAATATAGATTTTTTTAAACATATTGAACGCGAAAACCAAAAGCTTGAAAAAAGTTTAGGTTTATAAATTATACAAAATATCAGCTAATGATGGTTATCGTTTGATAAAAACTTTAAGGTAGTTTTAAGGTAATGTTAAGGTAAGCAATGACTAATAATCCAATAAATCAACCAGCACTGTATATGGGTATTGATGGTGGTGGCAGTAAATGTAAAGCATGTATTGTGGATGTTAATAACAAAGTATTAGGCACGGGTATTGCGGGACCTGCGAATGCATTTATTGATCAGCAGCAAAGCATTCATTCCATTATTAACTCGGCCAAACTGGCTTTGGTCGATGCTAATTTAGCTGAGTCAGATATAACTCGGTTGACTGCCGGTATTGGTTTGGCAGGTGTGAATTTACCCAGTATTTATGAAGAAATGTCAAAATGGAAGCATCCATTTGCCAAGATGTTTCTTACTACTGATTTACATATAGCTTGTTTAGGTGCGCATCAGGGTAAAGACGGTGCCATTATCATTAGCGGTACTGGCTCTTGTGGTTACAGTTTTGTTGATGGTAAACAGGTTATTATTGGGGGGCATGGTTTCCCCCATGGTGATAAAGGCAGTGGCGCTTGGCTTGGCCTGAAGGGTGTTAAAACTGTGTTGTTATCTCTAGAGGGCATGGCCATTAAATCAAAAATGAACCAAAATATGTAAAATAAACTGAAATGTAAAATAATTCAAAAACAGCAGATAATATTATAGTTCGCTCAATAACTATTGGCGGTTGTGACGTCGCAGATTGAGATAGGAATATACAATCAGCAATAGCAGCTTAAGGGGGCCGGGGTCTTCAAATTTTTAATATCAAAATTGGGTTTTTGGGGATTTCTGATAGAGTATAGCCAGGGCTACCACCAGCAACTTACAGAATCAAAAAATATTGTTCCTAGCCAAAGTTATGGCACTTTAAAGTTGGGCACGACTGTACAATTACATTACGCGCGCAATCTTTAATCGCGATTTGCCGAAAATGTCGATTTTTGAACTTAAAAATCTATCTTCTCCTACAGTTTTTGAGATAGAGGCTTGAAACTTGGTAGTTATAATCTAGAGATGGTCTAGAAACTTTCTGTCAGAGGAATTTTTGAATTTTGACTCAGAGCCTGAAATATTGGCAGTTGTGTGCTTTATGTACTTTCTGTCGCAGTCATAAA
>JALJPK010000095.1 GCA_022968985.1 Pseudomonadales bacterium
AGGCAAACACCGAAGAGAAAAAATTCTTTGAATTCAAGCTGTTGCAGGTGCAGCAACATAATTTCAGAACATAGCCATTTTTATTGTCAAATTCAATTCAGGTATACGTTATCCAGCAGATTACGTTGTAATCCTCAGCATTGGCTATCTTGAGAGAAAATTTAAATTTGCACAAAACTTAGATTCAGACCTGACTGCAATATGTGCTTAATTAAGAGTGTCTTGGTAATTCATAAGCGTTATCGTATAAAAGAACAACATCAACATCGAACGAGAACATTGATAACAAAACCCCCTAAGCAAATTTGGAAGACTATCTATCTCTAGCCAAGCTTTTATGAGCATGGGTAAAATCCCCTGCGGCTATAGCGCCGGTTATTGATATTTCTCCGGCTAACGCTGCTGCGGCGCAAATTTCAGCGAAAGCACGGGCCGAATTTTTTTCGGGTAATTGCATCAAATCTAAACAAGCTTTTTGTGTTGGTAATTGTGTACCACCACCAACTGTACCAACGATTAAGTTAGGTAGGGTGGCCGAACAATACAAGGCTCCATCATCACATAACTCAAAACGTGTAACCCCAACCGCCGCTTCAGCAACACAGGCGGCATCTTGCCCACAGGCAATAAACATGGCAGCTAAACTATTAGCATAATGTGCCTGAACTCCAAGGGTACCGCTCATTACACCTCCCAAAGCAGACATACGCCAACAATCGACCATCGCCTTTGGTGTAGTATGTAAAAAACGCTTCACTAGTTTTTCAGATATTATCACTTCAACCGATACTTTTTTACCACGCACCGTGTTGAACGATTGTGTTGAGGCTTTTTTGTCACCAGAGCAGTTAGCATCAATAAACCAGTAATCGGGTTTAACCGGCGCATTAGCCATTACGTATTCACAAATAGCTTGGGTGGCTATCGTCACCATGTTTTGTCCTGCGGCATCCCCCGTAGTGTAATCACACAATAAATATAAATGATTACCCTCAGAAGTAATACGTAAGTCAATCAATCGCACATAATTACTGGTTTGTTTTGCAACTTTAGTTAGCACGTCTTTATTTAATAAAATCCAATGCGAAAAATCAGCAAGTGCCACTATGCTTTTAAACGCAAAACCAGGAGAGCGAGTCACACCTTCAGATAACAACACAGCTGAACAGCCACCCGCTTTAGCAATAATGACTGAACCACGATGATAACTTGCCACCAAAGCCGCTTCGGTTGTGGCCATAGGCAATAAAAAATCACCCTTCGCATAAGTGCCATTAACACGGACCGGACCGGCAATACCCACAGGCATTTTGATTGTACCAATACAATTTTCAATATTAGCGGCATAAACACTTAAGTCTTCAGCACACAATAAACGTTCACTTGTCTGGTTTTTATTACTTTTACCTTCACTACTTTTACCTTCATCTTCACGGTCTTGAGTTTCACGAATATAGTCCCAACGATTTTTCAGCGCCTGCTCACTACAATCACTACCATTAGGGAAACGACGATAGGGTGGGGTAATATCGGGGGCTAAGTCGTTAAATAAGGTTTGTTTACTTCTATCGTTTATTGAATCGTCACAAGTGGGTTTAATTTTTTTTACGTGTGTTGTCATGAATTAACCAGTATAAAATGTAGGTGTAGTCTTGCCATAATTGGCGCTATGTTACTATAAAAACGACGCACATTTATTATTAAAGAAGGATGCTGGGAATTCAATTTTAATAATGGATTCTAAAACTCAAAAATATGGAATTAAAATTGCGTTTAAGGGGTAGAGTCGTTGATCGATAATTAATCAATTAAAATTTCCCCAACCCCTTCCAAAAGCTCACAATTAAACTAATAAGTAACTAATAACGGTCATATCTTGAGTTCGCACTGTTATGAGGTATACATTCAAGATTCCCCCTATTGGGTTTAAGATACTAGAACTGGTTCATATAAAAATACTGGCCAAAAAGATAAAATGATTTACAGCCTGTTTTTAAATTGTAATAATTTTATGAGAGGTAAATCGATTTTATTGAGTTTTTATTGAATTGGTTTCTGGCTGTCTAGTTTAGTGTTAGGCGCGACTCCAATTGTTTGTTAATGTGGTTGCTTTAGTACTAGTGAGGTATGCAGTCAAGATGTGACCTCGTTGAGTTTTACTTTTCTGGTTTTTTTATTAAAAAAGAGGTGATAAATGTTTCATAATTTAAGGGCAAAATATTTTACAAAATACGATATGCCATCCAAACATTTACCAGAAATTTGGCAAGATGTGATGAATTTAATTGATCAAAATAAATATGAAGAATTGGTTAATCTATATAAAAATTCACAATACACAAACCGAAGTGCAATATTAGACATCATTGAAGATATTCAAAATATTGATCAAATTGAAAAATATTGTAAACAACGTTTTGAAGACTATGTTTGTTGCCTATTTATGGGAGTGGCATATATTGGTCGAGCTGCAAATTCAAGAGGCGCGGCAATTGCTTCAAAAACAAGTGATCAACAAATCGACGGAATGTATTATTACGCTGATAAATCGCGATATATATTATTAAGTGCTCTGGATATTAACCGTGAAGATATTTTAGTGTTTGAAATACTAAGCGGAAGCTTATTATATATAGGTGTTGATATGGACGAAGTAGATGGGTTTTATAATGAAGCCAAACAACTACAAGGTCCTAAGATGAATTTAAATAGCCGTTTTTTAAATATTAAGACACCAAAATGGCTGGGTAGTAAAAAAATATTGTTTGATTTTATAAATCAAGCTTGCCATAAATTACCTAAAGGTGATCCGAATTTTTGTTTAGTGGGTATCGCTCATTATGAGTATTATCTGTATTTAAAAATGAACAAAGAATACAAAAAAGCTGCCGATTATATGTCAAATAAAAATGTTAAAAAGGACATAAAAGACGCATGCTTTAATTTTGTAGATCATGCTGAATTAAATGAAGATACAATGTTTGCAGCAAGTTTATTTTTATTTTTCGCTTTGGAATATAATAATAAAAAAATGGCAAAATCATTATTAATTTTTACAAAGTTAAATATTAATTTTGCAAGAAAACCTTGGAATTATGAAGATGAATATGAAACTAAATATAACGCAATGCGTTATTTAGCAGGTATATAACTGGTAACTAAGTCAGAAAGTATACTTTAGAATATCCAAGGGGCAGAGTCTTTGAAATACCTACGACATTGACTCTTTGGGTTTTTGATATTCAGATCTAGAATTTTAACAAATTGTCTAGTCAATATATCAGAGCTGACCCGATATGTTTCGATTCTAGTTTGTGAATAAATAGAGAGATTTATAGGATAAAAAAGTGCATATATTTTTGTTAATAAATGCACTTAGAGATATTATGATTGAGTACTAAACACGAATTTAAGATTAATCAACTTCAGCCATCCAAGCAAGTTGAATGGCTTCAAGCACCCGTTCGCCGCAATGCTCAGGGTTGTCTTCAAAGCGTTCTAAGGCGAGTACCCATTGCCTTAAATCAGTGAAGTGTAACTTAAGCGGATCAACATCCACATGTTGTTCAATTAAATCTAAAGCAATCTCTTGAGAGTCACTCCATTTTAGTCCAGCTGCCATGATATTAAGCCTATTGTTTACAGTGTTATTTCAGTAACCTAACTTACATCAAAACACTAAAATAACAATTAAAAGAAAAATAAATCTATGATTAATATTAGTATAATCTAGATGAATAACAACCTCGTTTTTCGGCAAAGAACGTGTAGGAAGGCTCCCATCACCTAAAGGGTGTTTGGTGCACGCGACCCTTATGTCTTTCTTATGTCTTTTGCTAAACCACAAAAAAGACCACTAATAAGTGGTCTTTTTTAAGCGTCAACTAGGGTCTGTATTCTATTACAGGCTTACTTTTTCTTGTAATTTCAAATACTCATCAACATATTTAAAAATCTTATATTTACTAGGCACTTTATTAATAGCAGTATTACACATTTGAACATAACCAATCTTTTGCTCAGGTGCTATCCAAAAGTCGCTTGTCATGTTGTCTAATGACTGCCCATCATGTGAATAAATAATATTGTTTTTGTATGTATCAATAACAAGCCCGTTATCATATAAACCTAAACTTGATTTTTCAGCTTTAGATTCTGAATATTCTATTAAAAAACCATTCCATACCGAGTTATTATCGTTTGCTTGACTAAGCACAGTCATCCATTTGGTAAAATCTTGTAATGATGTAATCACACCAGTATCACCAACGGACACTATTGTTTCTACTAAGCTTGAATAACTGTCTGTAGAAACTCGTTTATATCCTGTCGCAGCCCATTTTAGATCAGCAGATGAATCATCATGTACAGTAATATTTTCTAATTTATTGGGTTCAAAAATATAATGATTTGCCCAATGTCTTAAGTTTTTTCCTGTTGCGACATTAACAATATCCCCTAAAAATAAATAACCTGTATTACTATAACTAGCATTAGTACCAGGTTCAAAATCGGGTGCTGATAAATTATTTAATACTTGCAGAACCGCTTGAGCAATTAGATCATGTGTAATTGGTAGTCCCACAATTAATGCACTTATTGCTTCAGGTGTTTGTGCCATAGATTGCATAAGAACAGTACTAATCGCTGGGTCATCATAATAATCAGGCAAACCACTTTTATGTTGAATTAAATGCGATAGAGTGATTTTTTCAAACCATTTTGGTCCTTGTGGATAATACTTTATTAACTTGTCATTTCTGTTAATTAAACCATCTTTTTCTAATCTAAATAACACCGCGGCAGTAATATGTTTACTGACTGAACCCATATTAAATTGGGTTTTTTCATCGTTTAATACTTGATATTGGATATTAGCCATTCCGTAATACTGCTCATGAATTAACTGTCCATCATGAATAATACCTACAGCACAACCAGGAACTTCACCTTTAATTTTTCCAAATTCATTTTTAAAATTGGGTAATTGATTTTGTGCTTGTGCACCTAAGATACAACTTAATAATCCAAAGGAAATAAGTGTGTTTTTTAATAAAGAATATTTTTTAATGTTTTGTAATTGAAAATTCATAGTATTAAGCTCCTGTTTATACGTTGTTTTTTATTTACAGGTTATAATATGTTGTAAACCATATAATATCAATGTCACTTAGTTATTCATAAATTTAAGAGAAAAACTTATCTTGTTGTCTAGTTAATATGTCCGACCTGAATCTCATGTTTTATGCGTTATAAACTGACTTAACAAGTACAATGGTTGGATAGGTCGAAGGGATAAAATGATTCCTAAGTTGTTTTAAAATTGTAATGATTTTGTGAGAGGCTGTTGGGTGGGATGGGGTTTTAGTTGCTTTGGTTTAAAAGTATTGTGAAGTAAGTGGTTTGTCCCGTCTTATTGAAATACCTACCACACTGCCCTTGGGCTTATTTTTCCCCATGATTTTTTCATAGTGTAAAAATTGATCTCAATTAAAAAAGACTATATATTCATTTAACTATTTAAAATAAAAATCGACAAGGCTTATAAGATGAAATTTAATGGACTGTTAATATTAGTGTTGCTAATGGGATGTCAAACTACAATGAACGAGAATAGTTCAAAAATAAACAACAACCCCATCACATCTCCTAATTTAAATAATAATACTCAGAGTGATATAAAAATAAAACGCAAGCCAGTTGTATCTCCAGATCTTAGTAATAATATCCAGATCAATAATATTACAAACTCTTCGATTGAAATATTTCACTTTGCTAGCAGAGAATTTTCATCTTTAATGTTTAATTACACTTCGCACGATAAAATCATCTTAGATTGTAAATTTTCAGGTACAAAAACGTTTACAAAATTATATTACAAAGGTGAGGAAAATGGCATTCAAGGTGAATTTGGGAAAGCGATTGTTGACTTTGAAAATTGCGAGTATATAGAAAATCACAAAATTATTGGACAAGTAACCGGGACAGTGGCTCATCATAGTAATAAATCCTTTACTACTCTAACGGGCTCAATTACATCAAAAAATGAAGATAGTATTACCCAAATTGATAATATTAATAATCACTTTGTCATGGAATATAAAAATAAAAATACTCGAACTCACAACTATAGTTTTGAAATAAAGAAAATTAACAAAGATAAATCAATACAATTATATAAGCTAAAAACAAATCCAATAATTAAGAGTGTTCAATTTAGCTTGGATTCAGGAGGATTGGTCATATCGGACGAAAATGAAAAATACTACTACTGGAATATTTTATCTGAAAAATTATCAAATAATTTCAAACCTAATAATATTATTGATGCAGACCTAGTACTGTAATTGTTATAAAATTTAAAAAGATAGAGTAACATATTAAATTAGGGCGTTATGATAGGGGGTATCCACCAATTTGGATCTGGAGGGCGCGACCCTAAAAATTGAACTTATGAATGTCTTAGTATTTCTTGTGCAATTACAATGAATCTAAGGTTCAGGTCTAGAATTTTGACTCAGTATATTCATGATAAGTAACAATCTTAGGGTTAGGTGTCACCCAATATGATAATTTATTCAGCCAAAAGAACATTGTGGTTTAATTTTTAATTTTTTGAGAAAATTCTTTGGATAAAGATTTAGCTTTAATTCGCTCTTTTTCAGTTAGCATATTTGTTAGTTTGTTTATGCTTATAATCGCCTCGTCAAGCCCAGCAATAGCAGCAACATTTAACCATGCGTAAGCTTTAATATAATCTCTTTTTACACCAGTACCGTTGGCATACATGACACCTAAGTTATATTGAGCGGCCTTGAACCCTTGTTCAGCAGCTAAGCTGTACCAACTTATCGCCCTTTTGCTGTCTGCTCTAACGTCTTCGCCCTTTTCAAAGATCAAACCTAAATTGTATTGAGCGTTCACTTGGCCTTGCTCTGCGGCTAATGTATACCATTTAATCGCTGTTTCAGAATCTACCTTCACTCCTTGACCATTGTCATACATGACACCTAAATTGTATTGAGCTTTCATGTATCCTTGTTCTGCGGATGATCTGTACAACTTCAGGGCCTTAATGGGGTCAGCCTTGATACCTTCTCCGCGGCGATACATAACACCTAAGTTGAATTGAGCTTGTGCGTATCCTTGTTTAGCTGATAATTGAAGCCATTTTATTGCTGTCTCGGTATTAGCTTTTACTCCTTGCCCTTGGGTATACAACAACGCTAAATTAAATTGAGCTTTGTAGTGGCCTTGCTGGGCAGATAGTTCTAACCACTTCATAGCCAATGTGGTATCTATTTTACCTGTGTCACCTTTTGCATACAGGCTCCCTAAGTTGAATTGCGCAACCATGTGACCTTGCTGGGCAGCCAATTGGTACCATTTTGTAGCCATCGTAATATCTGTCTTAACTCCATCACCATTATAATACATGTTCCCTAAATTGTTCTGAGCTACATCAGAGCCTTGCTGGGCCGCTAATCTGTACCAATGTAATGCCATCGTACTGTCTTTTTCAACACCTTTACCAATAAAATACATGCTGCCTAAATGCAGTTGAGCTTGGGCGTGGCCTTGCTGGGCAGCAAGTTTGTACCATTTTACAGCCTTATTGACGTTAAGGTTATTGGTCCCACCATTATAAAATAAAACAGCTAAATCATATTGAGCATCCATGCCACCTTGAATCGCCAACTCAACGGCTTGCTGAAAACTATTTGTGATTTTGTTGGTATTAATTGAGTAAGATAAACTCGAGGCTAGCCACAAAATAAAGGCGAAAATATAAGACTTCATGTGAATGCTTAATGTAAAAAATGAACCCATAATACAGTAGGCCATCGTTTATTCAATTATTCAGAAAACACTTATCTATAAATATCATTACCATTTAAATTTAAAGTATTTGAATTTAAAGTATTTGAATTTAAAAAATCATGCTTCAACAAATATTGAGAATCGTTATAAACCCAGCATCTAAGCTGAGTCTCAAAGTATTACTCAGGTTTGCTAATAGGCCAAGCCGCTTTTATTCACTGTCTTAAAACTTATATTTTGAAGGCTAGTATTTCGTATTGGCCTTTTTTATGTCTCAAAACAAAGGTCGGGGTTTTTAGGTTGTTTTGCTTTTGCTGTGCGTCGTGTAGCTTCGTGCTGACGATCGCTGGCTTGGCCTGTCTCGACAAACTGACATTGTTTTATCTGAGTGTCTGATACTTATATTTGTGTAGTGGGTTTTTTGCTTGGTTCGTTATAAACTGAGTTGACTCAGGTAGGGTGATGGTTCTTTTGCGTGTCTTACCAATATGATAGGCTTGAATATCAAAATAAAGCGGAACTCGTGGGTTTGTTATGTGGTTTTTAAAGCCTGACCCCATTGGTATTTTAATTAAATTAATATGATTTGTTCAAAAAAAACGTGGTTAACTTTATAAATGAAAATTATTAAAAAGATATTTACTTCATACGGACTGATATTAGCTTGTTTAGTATTATATTATGTTCTTTCTTACGACTCTGTTTTAGAGACTGAATTTAGTATGAGTCTTAGGGTTTTAGTTATTTTCCCCATAGCTACTATTTTAATGCTGTATTTATATTTTTTTTATAACAACAATAAAAAAGGTTCTGTATTTCAAAGAACTAGAAATATGCACATAAAACAAAAAATAAATAATAGAAGTAAAAAAAATAAAATTAACAAAATGTATGCTAAGAAAAAGAATAGCGATGGAATTATTGTTTATAAAACATTTATTCAAATTTTTTCAATGATTTTGTTGTTTGTAATCATGGGTGGATTATTTGGGTGGTTAAGTTTTATCTTAGTTCGGCCAATATTAACCATTTTTGCTAACGAGCCTTGGTCGAAAGCTTACCAAGTTGAGCGATTCTATTTTCCAACCCCCACCTCAAGAGGATATTCTTATCAAATTATTCCTACGATAATATTGAATAACGTGCACGAAATTGATAATAAATACTATCATGTTCGGTATAAAATGGTTGAAAGTCGCTATATTCATAATGAGTTTAAGCGTGATGATTTTATTTGTTTAAAAGGTAAAACGTGGTTTTTAGGCACAAAAATCATAGATGAAATAAAAATGTATTCAAAATTAAGTACTCAATTATATTGTAATAATGAAGTATTATTTCAATTACAAAAGTTGATCGTTAATAAAATAAAATTGAGTAATATTGATTCGATATTTTTAAATTTTATGTATAGAGCAAAAGACGGTGAGTTTTTGTCACTAATACATGAAAGGCACTTTGTTATGGAATATAATAAAGTCGATGGGCGAGTAGAGCTGAGTTATGCAATATCATCACCTGATTTTATAAAATTTTCAAATTATATGTCAAAATGGGCTAAAGATAATCAGCTGAATATAAAAACTGAAATAAGAAATGGATTAAAATTCTCTACGGTATACATTCCTAAAAATACGCCTAATTATCAACAAAAAAGCGAGAATGGTGATATCAAAGAATATAAGGCTGATGTGTATTTATTACTGCAAGTTAAGTCAATGTTAAAGGATTTAGGTCAGTTAACAGATAATGATGTTGTAGAGGCAAATTATTTAGGTCCTTAATTGAAAAACTTAATATTGATTGTAATAGCACTGGACTAAATATTCTGGGGTCGCGTCCCCCACTACCAATCCCTAGTTAAGTGGGTAATGGGGGGCCACGACCCTGTCATTGCTCGCTAAAAAATGAGGAAATAAGCACTCCTGAATATTTCTATTACGATATATTGCAGTAATAAGTTAGTTTGGGTGTCTTAATAAAGTCGTTACAATTTATAAAATTATCTATGTCATAATTATATATTATTTCAAATAACTAGGATTAACATGAAAAAAATCAACTTTGTATTAATAGCTCTTATGTTGGTCAATGTATTAAATAGTTGCCAAACCATGATTCAAAATAGTGATGCTAATATAGTGCAATCACCTTCCGTTGAATGTAAATTTGGGGAGTCTGAGAGTGTATCTATTTTAGCAGATGGCGGTGTACGAGCGACACTTACATCTGATTGTGATAAAAGAAGAATTAATCTGCAATCACTAAATAAAAACAAGGTGTTTTATTGTGATTTTAATTACCCTGGGCGAGCTGTTTTGGTATTTTTTACTCATGGTTCTGGTTTTAAAGTAAAAGATGATTTTGAAAATCCATTTGATATGATTTGTGACAATCTAAGTGAAAAAAGTTTTGGACGATTAACTGTTTTCTCTCGCTTAACTGACGACCCTGTTATATTTGATGTGAGTATTTCAAATGATGAGAAAAAGGATATGCAATGTGTAGATAAACGAGCGTTTATTAACAAAGACACTCAATATAAAATTCATAATGCAAAAGAATGGACACATGGAAAGTGGTTTAAGTCTGATATTGATGCGGCTGGTTTTTTCTGTGATACAGTAATTGAGCTGCCTTAATGGCGATTAGAATCATAGTTGTTGTAAAATACTGCGTTTTAAATTGTTTGAATGAGTTTAGTTTGAAGCGCGTGATGGGGTCAATCAAGCATCACCCAAATGGTGTTTGGTGAACTCGACCCCATTGGGTTTTTTATTAAGGGTTAATTTTTTTGGTTTTCCTGCCTCTACCATTCGTTGATACACTTCTTTATGCGGGTTAGGGTCATACCGCACAGTAGTGCGAAGTTTAGCCTGACTCCAAGTCTAGTAGCTGTTGGACTTAAGTTAGATTGGTCGGTATAGTTTTGTTTTTTTATTTACAGCTTAATTCGATCTTCGTCGTATTTATTGCTGTTAGGCTTAAATCATGAAACGAGTAATTTTTCTAACCTTATTGTTAACTGGATTTACAATGGCAAAAAATGTTGAAGTTATTAATGTGAATACTGGGGACGTCTCTCTTGTTTTATCTGAAGATATTGGTCCAGGTATGGTTCGAGTCAGCTATGAAGGTAAAGACTATTGGGCAGATAGCGCTCAACTTCAACAAAATGTATATCAGTTCGAGCCGTTTAAGGGCTTAATTCGAGAACGTATCGAATCAATTATGACTGGTCTGAAAGAGGTTTATCCACTGATATATGATGAGTGGGAAGATGGATTTAGACGAGATCAAAACCCTGAAATAGAAATTGCTATTTGGGAACGAATTGTATCGCTTTACCAACATTATTCTAAAGGCAGTTCTGATTTGGCATTGAAAAAAGAAATCTATTCTGTTTTGGTTACTTGCTCATTTAGTGAAGCAAATCAAATTTTAAATCAGGTACAACTGAACGTACTTAATAAAGATTTAGCAAATGAAATTATCAATGCGTATTACACAAAACATTAATATATTCTGAATATTATTATATTTCATATTCTTTTAGGAGTAAGAGCTAAAAAAAATGCGGTGGCCCCATCGCTGTTGAATAATTCGCATTGGTGTTCCGTCCACCATCAACCAAATGGTTTTGGTGGGCTCAACCCTAAAGCCCGATTACTTATTCTTTAATTCCTCCACATAGGCCTTTATCATACTCCCCAACTTGACGAATAATTTGTCTTGCTGCTGGCTCCAATTTACTTTTTTGAATTTCGCTAGATATAGTACGAATAATAGACTCTTTTAAAGTTGTCACGATATAACAAGTATTAGAAGGTTCTGCATGGCTATTACCGTAACCAGAATCATCTGTTAAAAATAGATAGTTCCCATTTGTCGTTACCGCAAGAGTACGCATAACAGCTTGCGCGGTATCTTCAACACCACTTGCTGCAATTGGATTAATACTAATCCCTTTTTCTCTAAACTCATCTAATAAATCAAATGTTTTTAAAATATTTTCATTATGAGGAGGCGCGTCAGCTAACAAGAAAAGCATTTTAGTATGGTCGCTGTCTATCCAACTTAATTTAAGTGCTTCTACTAATGCACTGTCCATTGCTTCAGGAAAGTCACCGCCGCCATCGGCAAATTGTTTATTAATAAAATCAATTGACTGCGCTGGAGACACACTAAAATCACTTGTTTTAGTGATGTATTCATCAGTTGTATCTCTATAAACAATGATCGAAGTAAAAATTTCAATACCCGGATTAATTTGAGAAACACTATTAATAATATCGATTAATTCAATTTTCAAATATTCTAATTCATCAGTCATACTACCCGTTGCATCAATTATATAAGCAATTTCAATTATATCTAAATTTGTATTATCAATATCATTAATGGTTATGGATACTGGTCGTCCATCTTGTTGAACATAATAACGATGTTTTTCAGCTGAGCCTTTTAATTGTATTTCAAAAAATTCTTCTGCAATTAAATCATCAAATATTGGGAAATAGGAAAGATGTCCAAAACTAGAAGTTGTGCCATGAAATTCTTTTTTACCATCAATATTAATAGTAAAAGGGTGATTAGTTAACAAATCATTATTTCGGTCAAAGACAACCATAAATTGACGACTGATGGCATCCAGTTTATTTATTGCTTTAACATTACTTTGATTGGCATAAGTAATAAAATCATCATAATTAAGGTTGTCGTGTAATATCCCACTGGTTAATGACCCTGACTGAAACCTTAATTCACTAGCGGGTAATGGTTTTTTTTTCTCAATAATTTTGCTAGCAACCAGCCCATCTACTGCAGTACCTCCCAAGTCAATCGCAAGCGGCGATGATTCTGCAACAGAATATGATTCCGGAACTGAATCTCTTGATATGCTAGATGCTACCGGAGAACTAAATTCTTTAATCATTGATGAATCCTCAAAATAATCGGATTCAACTACGTGTGTTTCTTCAGGCTCAATGAAAGGCATTTCCTCGTATTTTTTAGACTCCTTGTGTGCACAAGCGCTAATGGAAATTGCTATAACAAGAGGTGTTATCGATCTCAATTTTTTTAAATACATTTTAAATCCTAGTGGTTTAAAAAAGGTAAGTTTAATTTACTTTTTTATCATATTATTTGAATCATTAACTGTTTTACGATATTAAATAATAAAATTATTTTTTAATATTTAGTTAATATTGCAAAACTGTCATTCTTATTTACTAAAATCCCATCGGGGTCTATCAATTTAAGGCCGCAACTTAAGGACACACACCTAATTAAATCGTTAATAAAACGCCTAAAGTTAAAATTCTAAGGGTCAAAATAATAAGTTGAAACGGCTTTTTCATGGTTATTCCTCGATTATTATTGATCATCTAGGTATTAATCGTAGGGGGAATGAAAAAGGGTGAAAAATAAATTAATTAGTAAACTCACTAACTGTAGGGTGTTAGGTTTTAAGCAAAAACCCCATATATTGCAATAAGGATTATTCAGACAGACAGAATAAGCGCAACTAAGCATCACAGAATATTAAGAAAATTGACTAAAGTTTGCAAAATGTTACAAGCCTCAAAAAACTTGTGGTTATTATGCTGTGTGTTAGCGTAGTCATTTTGTTTTGTAGGTCGTAATTTATTACAACACACTAATTAAAATTTTCGTAATTTATCACCCACTCAAAAATGGATTTCTCTAGTTGTTGTAGGTCGTAATTTATTGCGACAAACTAAGAAGGTTTTCGTAATTTATTACAACACACTAATCAAGATTTTGGCTGTTTTATTAAGAAGCCAAAACCTAATATAGAAATGAGCTTGCCCTCATTTATTTTTACATCCAAAAAAAACAAAAAAACAAAAAAAGGCGACTTATATATAAGTCGCCTTTTTAATTTCAGCACAATCAGTTAACTAAATAATGAAAATTAGTTTTGCATCGCTTCAATTAACTGCGCACCTACTTCCACATGATTCATCAATCCATTAAAACGTTGCTGCGTTTGTTTAGGTCCCCAAGCAATCACTTGCACCGGTGTATGAGTATGAGTCCCCGTAGACCATACTGTATTCTGATGTTTAGCTAGGGCACGCCCCATTAGATCTAAATGCACCTCTTCGCCGTATACATAAAACGACTCAAAATCATCCACTTTAGGGAACGTAGCCACATCTAAGTATTTATGACCGTCCACTTGATACTCATTGTCCTCATGCTGCAAAATACGCTCAGCATCGGCTTGAGTAATGGGAAATTCTGTATTGTTATTAATGGCGGCCAATAAATTAACCGAGCTAGGTTCTACATCGCCTAAGTCACCACCGGCTTCATACCAGATGTTATAAAAGTCTTTTTTCTGAGCGTACAATTTATCGAGTAAATCAGGATTAGCGAAATTGAAGTTTGGCTTATACTCACGATTCGATTCAACAAAAGCATCCCCCACAATAGTAGAATCGGCTTCAGGAATATCCTTGCGGCTATAAGAGAAACTAAAACCACCGGTTTCATGATCCGCCGTAATCACCACTAAAGTGTCATCACGATCTTTCACCCAGTCATACACCGCTTGAATAGACTCATCAAACTTCAGTAGCTGATGCAGCATATCACCGGCATCGTTATTATGCGCCGCCCAGTCAATCTGGCCACCTTCAACCATTAAGAAAAAACCATCTTCGTCTTTAGACAAAATATCCAAGGCTTTTTTGGTCATCTGTGCCAAGCTAGGTTGCACACAATTGCCTGCTTTTTTACAAGCGCTATAAGAAATGCCATCAAGCATGGCGCTGTAGCTAAACAAACCCAACACTTTTTGACCTTCTACTGCGTCTAGCTGATCGGCGTTAAACGCTAACGCATAACCTGCCGTTTGTGCTTGTGTTAATAGATTACGATCATCTTTACGTTTCGATTTTATTTTAACGCTGGGCTCATTAATAAGCGTAACCAAATCTGTATTCGCATCGGATGAACCTTGTGGAATCCTATAACGCAGACCGCCGCCTAATAATACATCAACGTTATTTTGCAACATATCCACAGCAATTTCGTTCTCCATAGAACGATGCGCTTGGTGTGCTGCAAAAGCCGCTGGAGTTGCATGAGTAATACGTGTATCAGAAATTAAACCCGTTGATTTCCCCGCAGCCTTAGCCAGTTCCAAAATAGTCGCAGTGCTATTACCTTCAATATCTAAACCCACTACTTCACTCAAAGACGGTTTGCCAGTGGCTAATTGAGTAGCCGAGCAAGCAGAATCAACCACCAGGCCTCCTACAGCAGTAGTACTAGATAAAGCATGACCCGTTAGCAAACAGCTCTAATGCCGTAGTACGATTTTTATAGATATCGGTTTTAGAATGAGTCGCAAAGTCTAACAACAAACCTACTTGTTGTGGGCCCATACCATCACCAATCATCAAGATAATGTTTTTGACTTTTGCAGTTTCTGGTTGCTTAGTTTCATTGCTTGCAGATGGAGAAGCACCACAACCCACTAACAAGCTGACACTTAGAATTGCTGAAGATAATTTAATTATTGAACGCATTGACCTGACCTTTTTTGTTTGAACGTAGTTATTCGTTGGTTATTGTTTGTTGCTTATTTTTAAGAAGGCGCATATTAAGTCTGTTGCATGACAGTTTGGTGACACTTGATTATTTAGTTATTGGCCTTGTGTTAAATATGGATTTTTTATTCGGTGGTTCAAAGCAAGGGTTGGGGTTTTTGGGTTGTTTTGCTTTTGCTGTGTGTCGTGTAGCTTTATACTGACTATTGATGGCTTGGCCTGTCTCGATAAACTGACATTGTTTTAGTTGGGTGTCTGATACTTATATTTGAGTAGTGGGTTTTTTGGTTTTTTCGTTATAAACTGAGCTTACTTAGGTAGGTGATGATTGGAAGGTTGGCGTGGTTTTTAGGCTGTTTTCTAATTGTCATTATTTTGTGAGAGACTGATGGATTGTTTTTTGGATTTTTCTGGGTTGGTTGACAAAGTATTGTTAAGTGAGTGAGTTGGCTTTTTTATTCTGTATTTTTATGGAAACTTGCCAGAATCATATGTATATATATATATCAACGACCATGATCCTTTGAAATTCAAAGCAATGAACCCCAACTATATGATAAGGTTTTTATTAATGACATATATTACCAATTCAAACGAAAAAACATTATTTCATGTATTAGCAAAAGAAATTGATATTTGTTGTGTAGATCAAAATTTTTATAAGTACCCAATAAATATCCTTTCTATACATGAAAAAAATTATCTCCGTAAAATTAAAGAACTTTTTAAAAACTTTGATTTTCATATCGACAAAATTTATGAAAAAAGAATAAAAGTTGATACGAAATCCCTTGTCTATGAAGGAGGTCGACCTGCTTACCACAAACAGGAAACTTGTGAAAAACTTAATGCTGATTATTTTAATTATCCGATTCCAGAAGAGATTAAAGGAAAAGGAGATAAAGAAATTGATAGATATCGTCTATGGTTTAAAGAAAACGAACATTTAATTGATTCTGATCCCAAGCTATTTGAGACTCGTATTCAAGCAGTATTCTTTATTAAAAACCCTAAATCAATTGAAATTATATCAAAAAAAAATAGCGGTTATACGAATTTTAAAAATGTAGAAATCACTGATATTGAAGATGAAATAGATAGGTTGATTAACTTTGCAAATGAATTCTGTCAATCAAATGAAACAACAAGAAATATTATTGATATATATGGTGATGCTTCTCATAAGACCTATATTGACAAAAATATTGATTTGATTATTAAAAAATGGAATAAAATTAAGTATGATTTGAAAGCTGAACTTATTACTTACTTTAGGATGAAATTTAATCCTAATCTAAAATTTGATGGGAAAATTTTAGATGCCTTAGGTTACTCTGTTTGTGGGTATTGCTCAAAAAATCCCTAATAAGTGACTGTGGTGTCAAATACTATTTTAAAATACATTTAGGATCCAATTTTAAGGGTCTTTTTGGTCGGGGGTCGCGGAACTTTGGAATCCCCCCCACTACCCATCCCTAAATCAATGGATGATGGGGGACTCGACCCCTTCATTTTTTGTTAATTTATGGTCACATTAATGTCAGTGATTATATTGATGCTAGATGATTTAGATATTATGTTTGAGGCTAGTGCTATAAGAATCATAATTAGTAATAAATTTGTTTTTTTCATTTTTCTTGCCTGATGTACAAACACACATATTTAAACGCGTATTTGATGCTGTGTTTGAAAATCAGAAAGGTAAAATATAATGAATTTTCAATAAAATTGCAATGATTCATTATTAAAAAAATTTTAAGGGTCAAGTCTGAATGGCACTGTCTTAAGCCTTACCACCGCGCTCACCAGTGTTTTTTCTAGTTTTCGGTGGGTGTCCATTTTTTCGAATATTACCCCTCGCTTCATGGCGTGGAACCATTAATAATGAATATGCAGACGACCTTCTTTTCTTTGCCCTCGGTTCTATTCTT
>JALJPK010000096.1 GCA_022968985.1 Pseudomonadales bacterium
ATATACGTAATAATAGTAATAGTAATAGTAATAGTAATAGTAATAGGTATCTTATTTTTAGAAATCATTTGTTGTGACGAAATAATTCATTTATTCATTTATTCATTTATCCATTTATCCATTTATCCATTTTACATTTTTATGCCTGTGCTACGGTTCCTCTTGAATCCAATTTAAATTGAATGCTTATATATTAGGTTAAGTACTGAGTTTTAATAATTGAGTAATTTTGGCTGACTGGTTACTTGTAAGCTAAAACTAAAGTCATGGTTGTTTTGTTATTGTATTAGCTGATTATGGTTATCATCTATTAAAAGTAACCCATTACCATCAATCGATTGCCTCTAAGTCGCATGTACTGGTTATTTGTAGTTGCCAGCAACAACACCTTCAATCTTTAATCCCTTCGCGTTATAATGACTTAATTAATGTCGTTTTCAATTAAGGTCATCATCTTGGATATTTTATATTTATTAGTGCCAATCACTTTAGGTTTAATCACTTTAGCTGTAATTTTATTCTATTGGACAGTGAAAAGCGGTCAGTATGATGACTTGGATTCTCAGGCTTATCGAATTTTATTTGATGATGAAAATGATAAAAAGATGACACCACCTGAATCTATAATCAAAGAATCTAAAGTCAAAACCTCAGATACCGCGCAAAAAGCGCAATCTCAAGACTCGAAAAAAGACAGTGCTAATGATCAATAATTACTGGCCTTACCTTATCACTGGTTTTTTATTGGCTTTTGCGGCTGCTGGGCATTGTATTGGTATGTGTGGTGGCTTGATTCAAGGTTTGAGTATTCAAACTAAACGCGGTGTAAACTGGAAAAAATTGTGGAGTTATCAGTTTGGCCGTGTCACTACGTACTTTTTACTGACTCTATTAGTTAGTGCGGCTTTTTTTCCATTAACCTCAAAATACGTATTGGTTGCTCGCACCATCGCTGCTGGTTTTTTAATTATGTTGGCACTGCATTTTTTAAATATAAAGTTCTTCACACAAACACTGGAGAAAGTATTTTTACCTCTTTGGAAGTTGATATCACCTTTAGCGCAAAAACTATTACGCACAACAAGCTTAAGTAAACAGTACTTAGCAGGAATGGTTTGGGGGTTGATTCCATGTGGTTTATTGTATTCTGTTATTCCTTATGCGGTTAATTTAGCTGATTTAAGTGCCACTTTATTTTTAATGTCAGGTTTTGCAATAGGCACCTGTTTAACTCTTTGGATGAGTGTGATGTTTACCCACACTTTACGTTCATGGTTAAGTAATCAATATTTAATGAAATTCAACGGAATTGTATTGTTGATTTTTGCTGGCTATAGCCTGACCAACCTTTATATGTGATGAATTGTAATTATTAAATTCTCCTCGAGACAGTATAGTATGTGAGGGGGGGGTTGTATCTTTCGAGTTGGAAGATATGAATTTGTACCTTAGTTTAAAGACTGTAATTACTGCGAATATCTTCTCCTCTCTCTTCTGTCTACTTCTCGTTTAGTCTTTTTAAGACAAGTAGTGATCATTTTTAACCCTGCGCCTTATTTCTTAAAAGTACACAAATTTGGGTTTGAGCTAAAAAGTTGGTTTGAGCTAAAATTTGAATTTTAACTGACCAGTGACATTAAATTTTGTGATACCCCCTCAAATCATTAGGTGGTCTACACTGAATTTACATTTAATCAGTTTGTGTCCTTATGAAAAAAATCATCATCATCGAAGACAGCCCAATCATCATTAAAATTCTTCGTCATCTTGCTAAAAAAATATTACAACTACCTTATGTATTTGCAGATAGTTTTGCTCAAACTAAACAGTTGCTTAAAAACCCAAGCGATTATTTTGCCGCCATTGTCGATTTAAATTTACCCGATGCACCTAATGGTGAAGTGGTGCAATATTGTCTTGATAAAAAACTGCCCGTGGTAGTTTTAACAGGTTCAGTTGATGAAGATAAACGTAAAAAACTGTTTGATTTAGGAGTAGTAGATTACGTTGTAAAAGATGGTAAATATTCTTATCAATTTGCATTAAAACTGATTAATCAACTGCAGCTGAATCAGAATATAAAAGTGATGGTGGTTGAAGATTCAAAACCCGCACGCAAACATATTGTTAAGTTGTTATCACGTTTGATGTTTCAAGTGTATGAGGCAGAGGACGGCCTAGAAGCTTTGCATATTATGCAAAAACAAAACGATATTAAACTGCTGTTAACTGATTATTATATGCCTAATGTTGATGGTTTTGAATTGATTAAACAGCTTAGAAATAAATACGAAAAAAATGATTTAATGATAATTGGTTTGTCCAGTGCATCTGAAAAAAACGTATCGGCTAAGGTTATTAAACAAGGTGCTAATGATTTTTTAAGCAAACCGTTTATCATTGAAGAATTTAACTGCCGAGTGCTTGCCAATACTGAAACAATGTTTATGTGGCATCAGCTTCAGGACATGGCTTATCACGACCATTTAACCCATCTGTATAATGAAAACTACTTTATTGAGCATGGTCACCAATTTATTGAACAAGCTAATTCACAAGGCTCACATATGTCGATGGTGTATTTGCAATTAGATCATTTATTAAATATTAGTGAAGACTATGGCGACGAAAATTATCATCATATTATAAAAAGTTTTGCCCAGGGTTTATCGGTTCGTTTTAAAATGTTTGTGTGCACAAGGTTGTCTGATGCGACATTTGGATTATTATTACCAGGCATTAATCATAATCAAGCGATGACATTAATCGAAACCTTTTTAGAACAAATGCAAGAAGTAGTTTTTGAAATAGAAGGCCAAGAAGTGATGGTTCAATTTAGTGCTGGGGTGAGCAGTGATATTGAACGGGGTTTTGATAAACAATTAGAAATAGCAGTCAGTAGGCTACATTTAGCCATTGAAAATGGACGAAATCAAATCAAGGGTGAAAATTAAGAGTCGAAATTAAGAACTGTAGGTCGAGCTTTAGCTCGTCAATTAACATCCAACAGATCAAAATAAAAAGAGATAGCTTCGATTTTTATTCTGCTCGGATTAGGTATACTACGTCGCTCTACCTATTAAATCCTTGAAATGTACTGACATAGTTTTCCACATATCTCCATCACTTATCTCAATATGGCATTGTGCAATTCTAATAAATAACATCCATTTCAGCATAAAACCAACCCTACAACCTAACTATCACAAACACTCAAAAACGCTTTAATTAAAGGGTCATTCGCTTTTCGTTTTAAACAACACAGGCCTACTTCAAAATCTTTTAATTTAGGTTCTACATTAAATGTTTCAATTTTTTCTTTCATAGGTGAGTGCTCAAGTACAATCCCAGGCACCACACCTACCCCCAAACCTAAACCCACCATACTCACAATGGCTTCATGGCCAGCCACTTGTGAATAAATATTGGGTTTAATCTTTTTTTGTTTATACCAATTATCTAAACGCTCACGAGCTAAACCTTGTTGTGGCATTATTAATGGTAATTGTTGCCAATCAATTTGATGCTGCAAAGACTGTTTACGTACTTGGGACTCCATTGTTGGGCGAATAAATACAAGTGGGGTAGTGGTAATAGGCAAAAATGAATGTTTGGTATCTAACTGTTCGGGTTTAGGTGCAACCGCTAAGTCGGCTTGGGATGAGTTAAGTTTTTCAAATGCTAAAGCGGCGTCACCGGTTTGTAAGTTCACTTCAATATTTGGGTATAACGCTCGAAAACGCGTTAATAAATCGAGCATTAAGCTGTACGACGCGGTTACCGAACAATAAATACTTAATTGACCTTTTAGATGTGAATATTGATTATCTAGTTTATGTTGTAATGTGCTCCACTGTTCAACCATGTCTTGAATGACCGTTCTAGTTTGTTCTCCGGCCGCTGTTATTTTTACACTTCGATTGTCGCGCTCAAACAGTTGTACATTTAATTCTTGTTCTAAACGCGAAATACTTCGACTTAACGTTGAAGTACTCACATGCATCAATTCACTGGATCGTCCAAAGTGTAACGTTTGGCATAAACTTAAATACAGTTTGAGTGTTTTAATATCCATTTTTAAGCCTTAAATTGCTTGATTAAACTGAAGCATAAACGTTTTATGACCTTCTGTATCAAAACCAAAATCAATTCGAATTTGTTGAGTTTGATCAGGGGGTAAACCCACACGTAAACCTAACCCATAATTAATTAATAAGTCTTCTTGGGTGTTTATTTGACCTAAAGATAAAAAACCAACGCCGCCAATGTGTTTATTAAATTGAACACGGTATTCATTTTGTAAAGTAAAGGCTTGTTTGCCAACAAATCGATTACCACTTACACCACGCATTAAGTTCGAACCACCAAATTTAGCATTTAATAAATTCCCATCGGATAATTGGAAATAAGCACGCGACACAATACTTTGTTTATCGCTCACAGTGGTATACAAACGTGCGTCTAATTCAAGTTTGCTTGAAAACGTAGCGTCTTCAACACTTGATAAAAAATGCGGTTTTAAATTGATAATGGATTGCAACAAATAACCATTTTTAGAATTATTACCATTGTCACGTTCATCAATTAAATAACCAATAGATGCAATTGTTGAAGTGCCCGTTTTATATTGTTGAGGTGCATCATCTGCAAATTCTTTAACTTCTAACTCAACTTCATAAACCAAATTGTGTGTATCAGTTAAATTGTGGGTTAATTGTGTTTTTAATTTTGCCGTTTGTTGATCAATTAAATTGCCTTCAAATTGAGCATTGGGGTAATCATTAATAAAAAAGTTTGAAAGCTCAGTAAATACTTGTAAGTCTATATTTTCTTTGATTTGTGATTTTTTCCAGCGAGTTTCCAGTGAAATAACTGGGCCATCTGCCGCGTATAATAAAATATCAAATTCTTGATCACTTGGTTTATCGGATTTTTTGTTGGGGTAACGAAAATACGCCACTCCTAAAATTAATCCATAAGTGCCGTCGTAAGCAATAATAGGCACATAAGACTGATTGGATGGCGTTTCTATATGAGTAGTTAATTCTTGTTGTAAAACAATAGGGTCATCAAACTCTGTATTAGCCATTACAAATGTACTTAAAAAAACCATCGCGCAAAGTGACGTTGTTTTTTTCATAAAATCGTTCATTGATAACTCACTGTCATTGTTTTTATTTGATATATGTTTGCAGTTTGAGTGATTATTGCAATATATGCAATACAGGACTGACGTTTTATCACAATTTGCAAAGTCAAAATATAATGTTTTGACGCTAAAGAGTAATGAATTGTTGTAATCCAGAAAATTGACGGTTTCTATGTAATTTCATACCTATACTCAATAATTCAATTGATTTTACGATGTGAGGTTAAATGAACAAACATACGTTTATAGATACCGTCGATGATATTTTTACAAGGGCTAAACAAGCGGGAATTTTTCATTTAACACCTGACAATGATCAACTTGATGGGCGTTTGTTAAGTGTTGATGGCAAAGACTTAATTAATTTTGGTTCCTGTTCTTATTTAGGCTTAGAAAAACATCCTTTTGTGATCCAAGGTGTAATAGCAGCGGCTCAAAATTATGGCAGTCAATTTTCTAGCTCTAGAGCGTATATGTCATGCCCTTTATATGATCAATTAGAATCACTATTGCAACAAATTAGTGGTTATCCAAGTTTAGTGACTCCTTCAACCACTTTGGGTCACTTTAGTAGTATTCCCACTTTAATTACAATTGACGATGTCATAATTTTAGATCATCAAGTGCACGCGTCAGTGCAATCAGCTGTGCGCCAAGTGAAAGCAAGTGGTGTTAAAACGGATATGATTAAGCACAGTGACCTAGAGTCATTAGAGCAAAAAATCAATCAATACCGTCACCATAAAAATAAAATTTGGTACTGTTTAGATGGTGTTTATAGTATGTATGGTGATTTTGCACCACTACAAGAATTAGTAGTATTACAACAAAAATATTCTCAATTAAATTTATATATTGATGATGCACATGGTTTTAGTTGGACAGGTAAATTTGGTAAAGGTTATGTATTAAGTCAAATAAAATTAAACGACAGAATTGTAGTAGCGGCTTCATTAAATAAAGCATTTGCAACAAGTGGTGGTGTGATATTTTTTGGCAACGAAGAACAAAAAAGAAAAGTACGAACCTGTGGTGGTACGTTAATTTTTTCAGGTCCAATACAGCCTCCAATGTTAGGGGCGGCAATCAACAGCGCTAAGTTACATTTAAATGGTGAAGTAAAAGAAAGGCAAAAGCAGTTATCAAAATTAACTAATTTATGTTCAAAGGAATTTAAACGACTAAATTTACCCGATATGTCAAATGCACAAACTCCTATTTTCTATATTGCAACTTCACTTCTTGATAGTGGATTTGAGTTAGTTAATCAAATGATGAAAAAAGGTAAATACGTTAATATTGGATTGTACCCAGCTGTGCCTATTGTCAATACAGGTGTTAGATTTACTCTAAATACCCATTTATTTGAGCAAGACGTAATTGATTTATGTCAGGATTTATCAAATAGTTACAGCGAAGCGCTGTACTCAAAAGGTGCGAATGTTGAACAGGTAATTAATGCTTTTAATCTTGAACCTAAATTGGCTAATCGGTTTATAAAACAATATAAAAAAAGTGAATCAAAAAATAAAAGTCTATTAAAAATGAATGTGTCTGAAAGTTTTTCAGAAGTAAATCAAAAAAAGTGGTGTAAAAAGTTTTCTGACGACAGTTTTCTGCAACCCAATTATTTAGACGCTATAGAAAAAACATTTTCCAAAAAACAACCTAATCAAAATATACAACTAAATAATGAAACTTGGCAATTTTATTATTTGTGTATTTATGATGCAAATGAACAATTAGTTTTAGCCACTATGTTTACAAAATGTCATATGAAAGATGATATGTTTTTATCCAAGAATTTGAGTGAAAAAGTTGAACAGGTTCGTCTTCAAGATAAAAATGCTTATAGTTCTAGAGTATTAATGATGGGATCATTAATTTCAGAAGGTAACCATTTATATGTTGATACAAAACATCCCCATTTCAAAGACGCTGTTAAACAAATGCTTAAATGGGTAAAACAAAATTCTAAAGATGTATCAGGTTTAATCCTTCGAGATTTTGTTGATATTCATCCTGATGTTCACGAACTGTTTATTCAACAAGGATTTATTAAAACACAAGGCTTAAATAATCATAAAGTATTGGGTAAAACATTAGGTGATAACATTGAGCAATGGCAAATGAATTTAAAACCTAAATACCGTTATTTTCAACGATCTTATGTATTATCACATTTCAAACAAAGTCTAATTAAAGTTAAAAGTGCTTATAATGTTACACAATTGGATTATTTTTATCGTTTATATTTAAATGTTCAGAAAAAAGCACGAGAAATTAATACATTTGCCTTACCAAAAGTACTGTTTGAAAACCTAATCAAATTAGAAAATTCTGAAATAATAGAGGTTTATACGGATCAGGGCTCAAAGAGAACCAATCAACCTCAGGTAATGGCCCTTTGTCTGCATCAAGGTGAACACTATTTCGCTGTTGTTGCAGCAATAGACTATGCTAATAAACAGCAAGCTATTTATCGTCAATTGTTAGTAGCAATAAATGAGCGTGCTCGTGAAAAAGGTGTTGAATATGTGCATTTGGGTTTTGGTGCGTCTCTAGAAAAAAGAAGGGTAGGGGCACTGGCGAATGAAAATTATTTATATATTCAACAGTTACAGCACTTTTCATTTGAAGCGATGAATGAAATGTCAGTTGAAGTAAATAAATAAAAGTACCATAGGCTAATTATGGTGGGTATAAATAATGAATATAGGCAATGAAGTTTCTTGTAAAGTACTCAATAATTATTTACGAGAAATCGAATTAAAAAAATTAGACGTTAATCTATTTCTTAAAGATTGTGAATATGATTTAGAATATTTAAAAAATAAAAATAATCGTATAGGCTGGAAAGATTTTGGTTTGTTGCTGGATAATTTATGTGAACATTTAAATTATAGTTATAATGATATTCGTCAAATTGGTAAAAACTCCATCAATGCCCCGTTTATGAAACCCGTTTTTGCGATTGCTAAAGGGTTATATACTCTACCTGAAATGTTTTATTGGTTACACGGCGACAAAAGTAATAAAATGGTTAATTATTTATTCAGTTGTATTGATATCACCTGTAGTTTTGATAGCAAACATAATTTTATCGTTTATTTTACTATGGAGGAAGGTTATGAGCCTCACCAAGGTTTTTATTGGTCCTCTTTGGGTTTAATGGAAGCAATCCCCATGATTTATGGTGTGCATTCCATTGAAATTGATATGCAAATTGAAAGTGGTCGGGCAACGTATCGTTGTCAGGTTCCAAATGTGGGTGGTTTTTTAAGTAAATTACGTCGTTTTTTAATGGCGCCCATCATTATGACTCAAACCACAAAGGAATTACAAAGTGCTTATAACGAGCTTTATCAAAAAAATGAAAAACTCATGAATGATAACTGCCAATTAAAAAAAATCCAAAAGCGTCTGGCATTAACTAATATTGAGGCATTAAATTCTTCAAAAGCAAAATCACGTTTTGTGGCAAAGGTATCCCATGAATTACGTACCCCATTAAATGGGATTTTGGGTATGAATCAATTATTACAATGTACAGAACTCAATCAAGAGCAGGTAGAATATTGTCAAACAATTGATGACTCAAGTGAAACTTTATTAGTACTTTTAAATGACCTGTTAGATTTAGG
Source organism: Pseudomonadales bacterium (assembly GCA_022968985.1). Taxonomy (GTDB): domain Bacteria; phylum Pseudomonadota; class Gammaproteobacteria; order Pseudomonadales; family Natronospirillaceae; genus Marinicellulosiphila. Next base: position 8,794 of record JALJPK010000096.1, read on the forward strand.
TCAAATTGAAGCGGGTGAAGTTCATTTAAATATTGAAAAATTTTCATTAAAACAATTTTTAAAACCTATCAAATCTATATTCACCCAAAAAACATCCAATAATAATGTAAAGTTTGAATTGTTGGTCGATGAAAAAATAGAAGACTTATCATTTACTGGTGATATATCTCGTATTAATCAAATTATTAGTAATCTATTATGCAATGCATTTAAATATACCAAAAAAGGTTTTGTTTCTTTTCAGATTAAATATGAATATGGTCAATTGGCTTTTACAATTAAAGATACTGGAATAGGAATTAGTCCGTCTAATCAAAAACAAATATTTGAACCCTTTAATCAAATTAATTCAGAAAAAGACGGAGTAGGTTTAGGGCTTTCTATTGTGATAAATTTATTAGAACTCATGGATGGAAAAATTGAAGTTGAAAGTGAGTTAAATAAAGGCACTGTTATTAAGTTGTTTTTACCTACCGAAGTACATGAACAAACCAGTTTAGAGTTTTATGAACAACCTGATAAAAATTTGCGAATAAAAATACTAAAAATATTATTAGTTGAAGATAATGATGTAAACCAATTAATCACTAAAAAGTTTTTAAGTAAAGACGGTCATGAAGTGGTGTGCGCTATTAATGGGGCTATCGCAGTTGATTGTATTAAGGCTGAGAGTTTTGATTTAGTATTAATGGATATCAATATGCCTGTAATGGATGGAAAAGAAGCTACGACCATAATAAGAAAAGAGTATGACAAAACCGTGTTACCAATTATAGCTTTAACAGCCAGCGCATCGGCTCAAAATAAAGAATATTATAAAGACATAGGCATGAATGAAACCTTAGCAAAACCTCTTAGAAAAGAGCTACTAACAGAAGTATTAGGCCGTTATTGTTAGTATATCGATAAACTCGTTTTAACTCCTTATTGCCCCAAATTCCCCCAATCACTTTCCGTTGTTGCATAAAACGCAACATACCTTGCAATCAATTCAATATACGCAACATCCTATGTACCTTATGATAATCTTAATCCGACCCAAATTTGAGCTGTCGGCACTTTATCAATTAGGAATCCAGAAAATGGCTAATTATTTTAATACATTATCAATGGCAGAAAAACTAGACCAACTTGGTCGTTGTCGTTTTATGGACCGTAGCGAATTCGCTGACGGTTGTAACGCACTTAAAGGCAAAAAAGTTGTAATCGTAGGTTGTGGTGCTCAAGGTCTTAACCAAGGTTTAAACATGCGCGATTCTGGTTTAGACATCTCTTATGCACTTCGTGGTGCTGCTATTACAGAAAAACGTCAGTCTTTCTTAAATGCTTCTGAAAATGGTTTTGTTGTTGGTACTTACGAAGATTTAATCCCTACTGCTGATTTAGTATGTAACTTAACACCTGATAAACAACATACATCAGTTGTAACAGCGATCATGCCATTAATGAAAAAAGGTGCGACGTTAGCTTACTCTCACGGTTTCAATATCGTTGAAGAAGGTATGCAAGTACGTGAAGATTTAACAGTAATCATGGTTGCACCTAAGTGCCCTGGTTCTGAAGTACGTGAAGAATACAAACGTGGATTTGGTGTACCAACATTGCTTGCTGTACATCCTGAAAACGATCCACAAAACCACGGTTGGGATTGGGCGAAAGCATACGCATCAGCAACAGGTGGAGATCGTGCAGGTTGTTTAGAATCTTCATTCATCGCTGAAGTGAAATCTGACCTTATGGGTGAGCAAACTATCCTATGTGGTATGTTGCAAACTGGCGCAATCTTGGGCTATGAAAAAATGATCGCTGACGGCATCGAGTCTGGTTATGCGTCTAAATTGGTTCAGTTCGGTTGGGAAACAATCACTGAAGCACTTAAGTATGGTGGTGTTTCTGGCATGATGGATCGTCTATCTAACCCAGCTAAAATCGAAGCATACAAGTTAGCTGCTGAGTTAACAGAAAAAATGCGTCCTTTATTCCGTAAACATATGGATGACATCATCACTGGTGAATTCTCTCGTACTATGATGGAAGATTGGGCTAACGATGACGTTAACTTATTACAATGGCGTTCAGAAACTGCTGAGACTGCTTTTGAGAAATCAACTGCACAAGAAGCAGAAATTGACGAACAAGAATACTTCGACAACAACATTATGTTCGTAGCTATGGTTAAAGCGGGCGTAGAAATGGCGTTTGAATCAATGGTTGAAGTTGGAATCGTTGAAGAATCAGCATACTACGAGTCATTACATGAAACTCCGTTAATTGCTAATACAATTGCACGTAAGAAATTATACGAAATGAACGTAGTAATCTCTGATACTGCAGAATACGGTTGTTATTTGTTTGCTCACGAAGCAATCCCAATGTTAACTGACTGGGTGAACGGTTTAGATTCTAAGTACATTGGTACTGGTTTACCAGCTGGATCAAACAAAGTGGATAACGCATTGTTAGTTGAAATCAACACTGAATTACGTAGCCATCCAGTAGAATGGGTTGGTCAAGAATTACGTGGGTATATGACTGATATGAAAGCAATCGTAGAATAATCATGCATATCACGCTTTAATTCGCGCATTTCTTCGTTAGGAAATGGTCACTTACAATAGTAAGCTCCCATTTCCTGCCTCGAACTACACAAATTAAAGCGCAATCTGAATCATTATTATCAGGTTTGGATTAAATTTGAAGCCCACTTTATTGTGGGCTTTTTTGTGCGTGGATGAAACTCGTAGGTCATCCCTTTAGGGTGTCTTGTTTGTTTGTTTGTTTGTTTGTTTGAAGGGAAATTAAATTGCTTGAATATATAACGCGGAGCTTTATAGTGTCATCGAAATTAATAATTGAACTAATAAATGGATAACTATGTTTAACAAACTTTTAATACTAATACCTTTTGTGATCTTATTTGGATGTGTTTACTCAGAACCTAATCCAGTACCAGTGGTTAATAATGATACAGATTCTAAGTTAGAGGTTAGTAAAACTAATACAGAATTAAAAACTAATCATCATAGTAATACAGAATCAATTATCACAATTGATATGGATGAATTTTATGATGAGTCAGCAATAACAGCGAGTAATACGGCTAAATTAATTATTGAAAACTCAAACTTTGAAATTGGTTTATCGTCAGAATTTTATATAAAAAGTCAGTATTCTTCTTCTTTGATCTTAGAAAAAGGTAAATTTAAATTATTTAGAATTACATTCAATAGTAAAATTGGTGATGGTATTAATGATTTGCCTTTTACGTCAGTAGTTTACTTTAAAAAAGAGGGTGAATTATTCGAAGTTACTTCTTATGCGCATCATGTATCTAGTGTATACAATGAAAATTGGAATGGAGATGTAGCTGAGTTTTATATTGATTCATATAAGTACTGCATAGATATCAATGCAGCCGAATATACTAATTTTGAATGCATGGAATATGATGCAGAAGCAATTTTACTCAATCCTGACGATGGGTTTTATATTTTAGGTTTAACCTATCTTAGTCGAGGAGGACATCTTGGTAATGATGCTGTAGAGGGTATTTTACAAGATTATGTTGATTTAAATGAACAGCAAATAGTTAGCTGTGTGCTTGGCTCAGATAAAAGAATTAATGTAGATCAATTAGGACAAGACAATAAGTTTACACCCTACGTAACACAATTATGCGCGTCTAGCCCAGGGGTACTGGCTGGTCCATTTCAAAGTGAATTGCATTTGACAAATAGTGTTGATGAACAAGGATTTGGTGGATGGCATTTTTATAAAATTATTTATTGTAAAAAAGGTGATTGCTATTATGATTATTCTGCAATGGATACTACTTATATTGCGCCACCAGAACCACCTGCAGAGCCAAAGGTTTTTAGTAAAGTAGTTGTTGATGTGAAATGGGTTGAACCCAATGTGGAAACTGATTTGACGAATGTTGAAGTTTATTTTTATCATTTTCAAGATGATTATTCAAATGTTGATTTTAGTAATATTAAAGAAGAAGATAATAATTTTTGGAGCTGTAATCGATTATTAAATTACTTTGAATTACCTACAGATGAGTGTCGGAGGAAATTAAAAGAACATGAAAAAGTATATCAATTTCCATCTGATATTTCATTGGAGCAAGGAGTATATATGGTAAAATTACTTGCAAATATAGGGGAGAATATAGGGGGTTATGGGGTTGATGAAGTAAATCAGTTTAAAATTCTAGAAATCGGTAGGGAGTCTAAAGATTTATTCTTAAATTTTATATTAGATAAGAGTGATATTGCTTATGCCTGCCCATACATCTACACAAACTTAAAAGGCAAAGATGTTTTCCAAGGTGAAATAATCATGAATCTGAACCATAAAAATAAAGAGGCAACTCAATCACTGCCAATTGAGTTTGAAGTGAAAAATGGTTTAGTTGAAATATTAATTAAAGAAGTAAAAGATGAAACGTCTTATATTAATTACTTAGCATTAGAGGTGTCAGGCGAACTTTTTGAATTAGATTCTGAGCAGTTAAAAGAAATTGATGATAAGCGAGTGATTTTAAAGGTTGGAGAATCCATGACTGTTAAGTTTAAGTTACCAGCGAAATTACATACATCAAAATCGGGGAATCTAATCTCTCATGGATATTACGTCCCTAATCATTAAGCTTTGAGCATTAACTAATAATTGCTATGAAATTAGGCTCCTTGTGGAGCCTTTGTCGTTTTTGGCCCTTAATTACCTTATAACTCAGCTAATTAACCTAAATTTACAAATAACCAGCCAAGTCATTGCACTACTTATTGGATCTTCCCCATAAAAAACGTATCATGGTCTCTTTGAGTCATATTACGCAGTTAGGAATCATTAATGTCACACAAAGTTACATACACATTCGAAGATCAAGCAAGAGAGATTGTATTTACATACAGACAGTTTAGAAACATGCACGAAGCCGCAGCTGCAACTGAAGGTATTGATATTAAAAATTACCTAAAAATGGAACAGCAAATTGAAGCCATTTCAAATGGTAAAAAATCAGCCGTACGTAACTATCGAGACGCTGAGTTTGCAAAAATGGGTTTTGCTGATATGTATTTCCATAAAAATGGCGGCGAAGAGTAAAACAGCTCAAACATCGTCTAAAATCTTCGCTATCCTTACCTAATCAGCGTATTATTGCGCCCCATTAATTCTAGAGTCTTCAAAAATGAAAAAAACATTCAATCTAATCCATGAAAAAATCGCTAAACCTAGATTAGTGGAATCAGCAAAACATGACGTTAAAAAGTATTTAAAACGTGAACGTAATAAAGCATTACCAAAAGGTTTTGATGTTTGGGAGTTTGATTGCAAATTCGGTTCGTCTCAAGACAAAGCAGCCGATGTTGAAGTACAAGATATCAATAAAAATATCACAGAATACGAAGCGTTAGACGCAACTGAGTTCTATATAGAAATCATTGCTCGTGCGGCACTTAAAAGTGATCGCCAGATTAAGTTCAGTAGCTAAAAATAGATTTAATATTAGAGTCATTATATTACATAATGATTCTTTTTTTTAATTTAATACAATCAATTTTTATCCCCTCCTCGTATATAAAAATACATAAAAATTATTAATTTATATCTAATATCACTTCCTTGTAAACAGTAGATATAAAATAATACCTTTATTAATACTTCTTATTACCATTTCAGACCAAGATTGTTTTATTTAAGAGCTTAAGTAATATTAGTGATTACATAAAATAATTTTACTCGTTAGTTTTGAATCCAAAATTCAGTAAACATCTAAACTGATTTTACAAATAATCTAACTGATGGATAGTTGGGTGGTTTGATAATTATTATCATTATCATCTGAATAACTAAGTAAACTCAAATATTGTATAACTACTTTTAATTTCTATCGTTTTTAATTGTAAAGTTTGAGCGTAAATAATATGTGTGATCATTTCTTAAAACTTAAGTAAATACTAAATAGTAATGTTATTAGGTGATTGAAAAAAGACTGTGTACATTTATAAACAAATTATTTTTATAAGGATTTATTGAGGTTTAAACAAGGTGATAGTTGGCGTTAGAAAATAATATACTCTGAAAATATTAAATGTGCTATCTGATTTTGTCTGTCAAAAGTTGCTGTGAAAACAATGTTTAATATGTTCTGCTAGTCTGATGGATCATGTTTTTTATTAAGTTTTTTGAACTTATATATAAGAAATTAATTTCCCTTTTTATTTTTAGTTATATAACTGTTTATTATTTATATTAAACAATTTATCGACTAATTTAATTAGGAAAAAATTCGATTTATTAATTCAGGATTTTTTTATGAGTAAATTTAAAACAACGATTACGTTAATCTTAACTTTTCTTTTTATCCCTACTTTATATGCAACCCCATCATTGATTGGACAAACACAAAACCAAATAGGTGAGTTTAATATTATTGAACAACATTGGCAGGACGGTGATAACTCATTAAATCAATTTTCTACCAAAAAAATTAATAAGCTTAATACTTCCAATAATAAAAAACCAATTATCATATTAGTTTCTGCGTTTAATGTCACCATTGATCATATGAGTTTAAGTAGCACCGGAGACTATGCAGACAGTTTCGAAGCGATCATTGCAAATCAAGGTTATGAGGTTTGGGTAATTGAAGATCGAATGTTACACGCAGATCCTAGTATTTGTGATCAACAAGACTGTTCAATTATGAGCCAATGGGGGTTAGAGCAACGAATAGCAGACATAAAATGGTTAAAAGATGAGATTATTCAAACTGATAATGTGATTGTTGGTGGTATTACAGGCGGTGGAATGGCGGCCATTGCTACTGTGAATCGTTATCCTGATGACTTCTTAGGTGTATTTTCCACAGGTGCTTTATATTCAAATGACCCTTTGACTCAATTACATAATATGCAAAGTTGTGATGACTTTAGGTTTGCCCAATCTCAAGGCGGACATTATATAGATGTATTATCTGGATTTGACCCAGTAATAGCATTGGCTCAATATCTGCCAGATGACGATAGTCCTATTTTCCCTGGATTAACAAACTTACAGACAATGATGACTATTTTAGGTGTACCCGGGTTTTTAGGTAAAAATGCATACAGTGCCGATTATGTATTTGCATTAGCATATAGTGATTTATCGAGTTTTAAATATTTAGATATCGACTTGTTTTATCAGGATTATGCCTTATTCGGTCATTTAGCTAGCCTACAACATCATATTGATATCAACTGTGCATTCACAGGAGAGCGTACCTTTACAGATAATTTATCAGCCTTTAACGGTAAGGTATTGTTATTAGGTGGTGGAGGGGCAATGACACCCATGATGCTTGATACTGCAGATTTATTTACATTTGCAAATGTAAAAGTAATTGATAATCCACAAGATGGAGGGGAAGCAGATAATTATTTAGTACCCATTAAGTTACGTAAAAAAATATTAGATAAACCTGTGCTTAAATGGTTAAAAGAAGTGAATATAAATAATGTTTTTTAGGATAAAAGGTTAATTATAAAAGACTTGATAACATAAATTGAATATTTTAATTTATGTTATCAAACATCAAACATCAAACATCAAGATCTAATAAGTTGTTAATAAGCCAATCCGGATCACATAATTTTTCTTGTCCAAGTTGATACTTTCCTGATTTAACTAATGCCGTTTGAAACCCGAATTTCTTGCTCGATAATATATCGTTTTGATAATCATCACCAATAACCACGCAGTTTTGTGCTGAATTAGAAGGGTTAATTGAGTTTAATTGTGTCAACGAATTTTCAAAATAAAACTTAGAAGGTTGTTTATTATTTAAAAAAACAAAAATTGAGAAATTGCTCCTTTAAAAACATTTTTAATGACAAGACCCCAGTGTCCCGGAGGATTGTTGGGAAAGTTGAGCAGCACGATCAGCTTCTCGTGTTCGGCGGCGCGGTCGGTGAGCGTCTTCGCAAACCCTTCGTTGTTGAAGCCACTACCGTCGTAGAAGGGGTACGTCGAAATGGAGGCGCCGAGCCGCACCTCGTAGGTGAGCCGGTAGTTGCCCCAGAGCTTGTCGGGCAGCACGATGGGGTCGCCGGGGTCCACGAAGAGGTCGCCCACCAGCATCAGGCCGTGGGTGATCGCGCTGGTGACGATGGGCAGCCCCACCGCCTTGCCGCGCAGGGCCGGGTGCTCCGCCAGGGCCTTGTCGCGCCAGCGCTCGCGCAGGGCGGGCTGACCCGAGGGCGGGGCGTAGGGAAAGACCTCACCGGGTTCGAGACCCTGGATGTGAGC
>JALJPK010000097.1 GCA_022968985.1 Pseudomonadales bacterium
ATTTTATTGCACTTAACCGATCATTATGCCAATGCTGAGAATCACATTGGGCCCAAAATTGGTGATGATAAAAGAGATGAATTTACTCGTTGGTTAATTTGGATGGGCGGAACTTTGCACCCATATTTTGGGTTACATTTTAAACCAAATACATTCACCACCGATGAAAGTGCGATTGCTTCAGTTCAAGCGGCCAGTCATATAATGATTGTCTGTCATATCATATATTCATAGTGCGTTATTAAAAGTGGAAGCGAATCTTGTTGATAAATATTTTATGTTAGGCAAAAAAAAATCAGTGTTAGATGCGTATTTATATCCAATGATCAACTGGACATTCAATTTAGATAAAAAAACAGACGCGTAGCCTAATATTTTTCGTTGGTTAAAAACAATGGTTCAAGATAAGGCGGTTTTAAAAGTACATGAATTACAGGGGACTAAAACTAAGGTGTAATTAAATATTCGAAATAAAAGTATTTTTTTGTAAGCCACTTATTTTATTAGTGATACATAAGTGGCTTTTTTATTTACAACGTTTTCTAACACCTTGCAACATCTTACAATGCCAAGCCCATCAACAAACCTTTTTCTTGCCAAAGCTCTACATTTACACCATCTACAGCAAAAGCCATCTCTTGCTTGGGTTTAAACTCATTACTTGCTTGGTAATACGTATACACTTCGTTAGTGTCTTTATTTTTAATTCTTAATTGTGCGGCTATTTTTCCGCTGATACTGCAATAACGCCCACCTAATAATTCCCAATTACCTTCTAAAAAATATTCCGATTTAATCAATTTAAAATCCAATCTATTTAAATAAGTTTGAATATCTAACAGGCTATTACTTTTAATTTCCATTTGCATTTGGCTATTATGGTTGTAGGCAATTTCTTCGGATATCGCTAAAAAACTAGGTTGTTTAAACTGTATAAAACCGAACAAACAGGAAAATACTACAACGGATGCGGCCATAGAATTACGTATATTAAAAAATTTAATTGGCTTTATTTTATTTATAGTTTCTTGTTTTATAGTTGTTTGATTTAAACGCTCAAGCTGTTTGGGTGTTAACTCAATATCGTTATAATGTTTTTTTAATGCGGATTTTAAATTATCCATACTTTGCTTATCCATACTCAGGGGTTTCTTGTAAAAATTGAGGGAATTGATGTTTAAGTCTTTTTCGTAATCGATGCATTTTAGATAACACCGTGCCTCTGGGTAAATTCATCACTTTTGCAATTTCGCTCATACTTAACTCTTGTACCGCCCATAAAAAAACCAACTCTCTTTCAGCGTCGTCTAGTTTTTCTAAAATTATTGTAATCTGTTGTTCGTCTATCAAACAAGACTCTAAATCTTTTACAATATCTTGTTCGTTTAATTCGTTTTGTTGATTTAATTTTGAATCCACTACTAGTTCTAATTTTTTTCGGCGATAGTTATCAATATACACATTACGTAAAATAGTCATCGCGTATTTTTCAATATTAATAACTGGTTTTTTATGCTTGAGTAATTTTTCACAACATTGTTGCACTAAATCAAATGATAAGTCTGGGTCATTACATAATGAACAGGCATAACGATACAAATCATTCATCAATGTTTGGTTTATCTTCACTTTAAAAAACATAATCTCTCTTTCTAAAAGCAATTAAATGACACCTAATAAACTAAGTGCCATTTTATTATATAACTTAAGCAGGTTGAGTTTGATTTAATAAATACGATTTTGAGCGTCTAAATAAATCTTTTAGTGTAAAGGATTCACCTCCACCTAAATAAATCAAAATAATAGCAGCGGCTGAAAATGCAAACTCACGTTTAAAACCATTTAAATTACCAATAATGTTTTTATCGGCATTTAGCTTATGTGCTATGTACCATAACATAACCGCAACTATACTGGCGCCTGCCACCTTTAAAGTTAAACCTTCAGAAAATACAACCACTAAACCAATCACAGCTAATATAATTTGCATGGTCGCAAAATTAGGCACTTTAGCGTAATGCCCAAAAAAACCTGCCACTAATAAAGAAACCGCAATCGACAATCTTAAAAGTAAACCCTGCTGATTCCAGTTAATTGGATGTTTGGCCTGGGCGAATAATCGATTATCCAGTGACTTAGCGCCTGAACCAAGCATAAATAATACGAACATCATGCCTGACAAACTAATGTCACGTATTTGAACCATGATAGCTGGTGAGGTATAGGTTTTAACTAGAATGTCGACGTTTGGAACTGTTTCTACAGGTAGGGCCACCACAAATGACCACAATAAAAAGGCGTAGATGATTGATAATGGGCGAATTAAAAAACCCGATAAAAACGCCAAACCTGAGAATAATTCAAAGGTTGAAAGTGCAGTTAAAAATCCCCAAGGTGAAATAAAACCATTACTGAATAAATAGTCTTGAAATAACTCGTTAATGTAACCTGTTGAGCCCATGTAGTTTGAAACCATACCAATACTTGATTCAGTGCTTAATAACAAACTTAATTTTGAAATGCCGCCTATTAAAAATACTAATCCTAGTCCCACCCTTAAAAATAGAGCTGCCATTTCGCGTTTTTGTTCACTTAAAAATTGATCCGTTCTCATAAGTTACTCTCTTTTTTGGTTTAGTTATTGAGTTTTTTGTGCATAAAATCAAATTGGTTTATCTGGAGCAACAATCAATTTAATTTATTGGTTCAGACATTCAATTAGTTTTTTTGTGCACACACTTTGCTAATTTATTTATACACACACTCTATTAACGAACCAGCAAGGTAATTGATTGCAAATAAATACAATTCTTTTTGTGGATGTCGATTAAATACCAATAAGCTGTTCTAAAATTATATTAACTTTCATGATTTTGGGCGCTTGTTCCATGCGCAGATTTGTACTTTTTACTCTAATTGTGTCCTTATCATCTATCTCTATTGCTTTTGATAAAATCGTTAATCTGTCCGTATTTGAAATTAAACCCTACTTCAATAAAGACTTACCCGGTGGTGGATTAGCCTTAGATATTATTCGCGAAGCGTTTACTCGAAGTGGCTGGATTATAAATACAAAAGAATACCCCACATTTCGTTTAAGTAGGGAAGTATCAAAAGGTAATATTGATGGCTTTTTTATGGCAACTACAAATTTCCCTGCGCCAGATTTTATTTTTAGTGAACCGTATATTAAAACTAAATTAATTTTAGTGGGTAACAACAGTAATTCGTTTGAATATATAGGATGACGTTGTTGGAAGACAAACTAATCGGTGCAATATTTGAATGGGGATTGGCAAATGCCTTCCCTCAATTTAATTGCAGTGAAGTAAACAATATAAACCAATTATTTACCAAACTGCGTTAACAACGTATTGATGTTTTTATGTATGAAGAACTTGCCACTGTGTACTCTCAAAACAAACTGACTGATGATATTGTCATTTTTAATAATCAAATTACACCGGTGTATTATGCTATTGCCTTTGATAAAACAATGTAAAAGCCAAGGCTATTATAGAAGCATTTAATTCTGGTTTAGTCTTAATTTAAGCAGATGGATCATTACAACAAAAAACTGAGAAGTATCGATATTAATCAAAATTGCTCACTAATTGTGAACCAGCCTTTTTTTGTACCTGCTGATTTTGCATCTTGCATTAATTTATTGGGTCCGCAGGTGAAAATTGTTGGTTTAAATACAAATTCAAAACTTGTGAATAATTCATCAAAATCGGGCCGACCTTTATTTAATATTAAATGCGTAGTTTGATTTTTTTGAATCTGCATTAACCAATCCGGATATTCTTTGTTGGTTAAAAATATTATAATTTTCACATGAGGCAAACTTTTTTCTATTAATAACTTAACTAACGGTTGTAACCAATTAAGTAATTTAGGTTCTCTTAATACCCAAATAAACTTCACTTGTTTGGGATGCCTAATCCCAGTTAAGACACCATGTAATAAACTCAACATAGGTGTCACCCCCACCCCACCACTAATTAATAACCAAGATTTTTTATGTCGGCTAAACGCAACTGGACTTGACCATGGCCCTCGTACATCCATCTGTATACTGTCCTGTTCAAATAATTGTTTTGTCCATTTACCCGTTTTTTGAATTTTAATTAATGGTTCAGATTTATTATTGGTTAATCCAGTTAAACTAAAGTCGTGCCATTGTTTGTCTTTAAACAAACGGCTTCTAATTTGAATATAATAACCCGGTTTATTTTGTATTTTTTTATCCAAACCCAAATTTAATAATAGAAATTGCTCATTAATTTTTTCAATATTGGCAGTGATATTTTTATATTTAAATCGGTTTAAAATCCACTCAATTAATAATAAAGCACAGGGCGCAACAATCCATTGCATAGACGGTATATGCAGCAAACTTAAAATCGCAATAAAATAACCCAATTTATGAGTGGCTCTAAATATATTAAAATATTTTTCCCTAATTACTTTTAACGAACAACACCAAATTATGATAAATAAAACCAACATCGATATACCTGAAATATTTATTCTAAATTGGCGAGACTGTACCCCGCCATAACTCAAAGACTCTACGCTGTCATATGTATTTAAAGGAATATTGGTTACGGCATAAGTCATGGTTGAATCAGGATTATGACATTTAGTACAATCCTCTTTAAAAATAGGCGCGATGATTTCGTGATAAACAATCACATCTCGACCTTGATCCACCCAATCTTGTACTACTTCTATGCTTTCGTCTTCAGTGACAAATTCATACATAGTTGTATTCATTGACCGCACTAAGTCATTTTCACTACCCATTATTATCGGTATAAAATCATCTTCTAACGAATCAAAATAAAACAAATAAAAGACACCATGGCCAATGGCTGCAAAAAATATCACATGGCCCAACCATTTATGTAACGACTTTGCATGTTTAATAGGTAACCAATAAGCAACTTTAAATGTACTTAAAACTGTATTTAAATTCCTTAAAACTGGCAACCACAACAATACTAGAATTATTAATAAACTATATGCTAAACCTCGGGCAAACTGTAAATACAGATTAGTGGTTTCATTAGAGTTACACACCCATCCAATATAAAACTGCCAAACGATAAACGAAACAAGCGTAAAAAACCAAAGATAAGCTTGATAGTTAATACGCATAAATTGAATAATTGATAACATGATTTTCACAGAAGATAAAAGTAGAGGTGAGATGGCATTTTTATAATAAAATGCCATTCGTTGTATAGTTAATGGTTTATAATTAAAAGAAGGTTATTGTTCGAAAGTAAATTGAATGGATTTTTTATGGTACAGGTGATTAATTTGACTATTATCAAACGTCGCCACACCAAAATAATATTTTTCACTTAAGTCATCAAATTGTAAATCGTAAGTTTTATCTTGTGTGACTAATTTTCTTCTGGCTTCAAGTGTCCAGCTTTCACCATCCCAAAATGCTTTAGCGTCTACATCGGCACGTGAACCTGTAGAAACACGAGTAATAATGCCACCAACAATATCATTTAGCTGGTGATTATCTTCTAATAGAATTTTGTTCTTATCTTGTACAAAATACTTTTCTTTTTCGCTTTCTATTTTGTTTTGATACATAGGTGCGTCTTTGTTTTCGTTGATATTATTGTAATACCCACCAGCACCACTATCTGAATGTCGCCCCCATTTTTTATTGCTGTTTTTTTCATCATTTACGTAACCATCATCAAACTGATTAACCACATTAATACGTGTCGCTTTCCACTGCCACTCATCAAGTATCTCACCTGCACTGGTATAATGCCTGCCTGATGAGTCATCCATAATGCCATCAATTTTACCAGCTTCGACCATATGACAAGATTTATCACAGCCTTTTTTTATAAATCCTCGTTGGTTAATATCCCAATACACCGCTATTTTATCTTCGTAATATGTATTTTCATGATGTGTGTCGTCTTTATTTTTTAATTGTTTCCATGAGCCGTCTTTTTGTTTTTGCCAAGGAAATCGATTTAAGTCCAAACTGTCGTCGGTCCATTTAAAAATAAAATATACATATTCATCGTCATACACACTTTTAATACTAACATCGCTGCTTTTAGCTCCTTTGTAGCCATTATTAGGCTCATAAGGTAATTCATTGACCGTGACATTCACAGGTTTTGCATCTTGCCAAAAAGCATCGTCTTTACCATCTAAACTAAACGGCTCTGAGTTTGAAGGTACACTGATTAAAACCAATTTAGCCGCCATACTGGTTGAAACCATTACGCAATTTATTAATACTAAAAGGCCAAAATAGCCGATTATTTTTCTCATGATTTTCTCATTTAAATTTATTATTTTCTGGTGTCCAAACTCAAGTTTCGAACAGTGAACGACAATATTAATATAAATGATAATCATTATCAATAGCATTAAGTTTGAGCCCTTAAACTTTCTAGTAACTCTGCAACGGATTTTTTTTGATCAAGATTTAAGTTTGTGGAATATATCGAATGTAAAAGATATGTACGCGATGCTTGCCGAAGTGACTTTATCAATTAAAAATAACGACGTTTTACTTCTTTCATGGGGTAATCAAATACCCGTTGATGCTGTGGATTTTCATGCTGGTTATAGTCAATACATTCGTGATTCGTTGGCGAAAACTGTTAGAGACATATTAGAGGATACATTTAAGTGGGTAATAACAGATGGTGGAGCGGCCGTTATTGCACCTTAGTTATACATAAAAAGTTTATGACCTTACACCCAAATTTATTGAAACTCGGTGTTAACAAGCAAAAAATCGTTACTTTCTATATTTATCGAAAGTAACATTATCATCATAAATCCCTTCCATAAAACCCTCTGAATGAAATTAATTTTTACTTATTCTAGTTGGCTAAACTCAAGGTATTGTGCAACTTTTATTTATGCTGACTATTTAAATTTGATAGTTAAATTAAAACCACAGGTTTAGTTTGGCAACCGTGAAAGATTCTCGTAAACTAATAAAATATGTACATTTATTTATTAGAACTATTCATTAGGACTATTTATTAGGGCACTAAAATGACCACTCAAGTTGAAAAACAATATAAAGTCATCAGTTCAGGAAAATTAAAAAAAGGGGTCAGCGCACAAACTGTTAATGCAAACTTATGCCAAAGACTAAAAATCAACTCCCCACAAGCCGATAAAATCTTACAACAAGGCACTATTATCAAACAGGGTATTGATAAAGCGTCAGCATTAAAATATCAAACACTATTTGAAAAACTTGGTATTGAAGTAAATTTTAAATTAATAGAAATAAAAAACGATAAAAATACAACTGATCACAATAAAGAATACTTTGAGACGTTATTACAACAACCTTTTAAAAAAATAAAAACATCTCTGGGTTATAAATTTGGGTTAATCACTGTATTAATTTTATCTTTATTAGCACCATTATTATATTTAGCATTTATTGTAGGGATAGTTTATGGCGCGTACGCTTATGGGGTTTTCTATAGCGAGGCTATTTTAGGATCTGCTAATATAAAGGCACAAATAATAGCTGTGCTTATTCCTTATTTTATTATGAGTGTTGTTTTTGTATTTTTAATGCGCCCTTTATTTATTGGTTATAAAAAACCAAGTTATTATGTACTAAACAAAAACCAATTCCCTGGGATTTTTCATTTGGTTGAGGTTATGTGTAAGAAAATTGCTGTGCCTGTCCCCAAAGAAATAACAGTAGACAATGAAGTCAACGCACACGCTGGACCAATAAATGGATTGGCCGATTTATTAAAAGGCAATCTTCGTCTAAATGTAGGTTTACCTTTATTGGCAGGTATGAAAATCAATCAATTTATTGGTGTGTTAGCCCATGAATTTGGTCACTTTGCACAGCCTACAGCCATGTTTGCCAATACGATTATCAATCGAGTTAACAATTGGTTAGCAGACAGAGCTTATAATGCGGACCCGTTACAAGACAAGTTAACTCAATGGAAAAAAGATAACGAAGATAGCTTTTTTATGGGATATGCCATTTTTGGAATTATGCTATTAAATGGCTGCCTATTTAGTATTCGTTTAATTTTTAAAGGATTATTCCACGTCAATTATTTTTTAACACGTTTTATGAGCCGTAAAATGGAATACGATGCGGATTGTTATGAAAGTGTTTTTGCAGGCAGTAAAGAGTTTTCAAATACATCTAAACAACTTCGTAAATTAAGTTATGGGTCATTTAAAACAGATCAGTTAAATAGCAGTGCTTGGAATGATAATCAATTACTGAATGATTATTCGGGTGCCATTGCTTTTGTTACAGATAAATTATCGAACGAAATTGATAATCAAATACAAGAAGACATGCAAAGTATGAAGTTTGATGCCTGGTCCACTCACCCTGCTGATAATGACCGTATTAATTATATCAACAAACGTAATGACCAAGGTATCGTAAAAGATGATTTTGCAGCGATCAACATTTGCCCTATGTTTGAAAAACTTACAAAAGATGTCACCGCATATATGTATTTTAAATCATTTGGAAATGATAAGTTCAAACAATATCTAAAAGAAAACAAAGACATTCTAATTGCCGATAAAAAGAAACAAGAGCAAAGCCAAAGCATTGATACCTATTACAATGGTACGTTCAGTAATCGTTTAATTGATTTAGAGCTAAGTAATGATGTGGAAATTTCATCGTTAAACCTTGAGCAATGTATTACTAAAATAAGAAGAGAAGCTTTAAATTTTCAGAATTTAGACAAACAAGTTGGTCAGTCTGTCAGTAAACTGCATTCACAAAAAATGGGGTTAGTATTTAGCCAAGCGAATGTTGATTTTGAATTCAACGAATTCTATTTAACATCTACAACACCTTACATTATTCAAGAAGAGATAAACAATACATTTAAAGAATTAAACAGCACTCAAAAAAAACGTTCAGTCAAAGACAATTTGTTCCGCCTTCGAATTGAACACGACATTCAATTAATGGACGGCGAACAAAAACATTTTACAATAACAAGTTTAGAGTCATTAACTAAAGTAGCGAAATTTCACAAAGATCTTTTAGAATTAGACGTAAATTGCAGAATACTAAATGAATTACACGATCAAGACGAAGAGATTTTTGAATTAATTAGAAGTAATGCTGAAGAACTTCAAAACAAAATTTATGACTTAGCAATGAGTATTCTAAATAGAAGTGAATCCATTATTTTAGTTAATCATGAACAACAAAACTTAAAAGCATTCATTTTGACATGGGCTGAATCTGTTGCACTTGCTCGTGATGAAATGACCACTAGATCTACATATCAATTATCCCAACAAATCAGGAACTCAATCATTCACTATTTTTACAGCATTTATTCTCATATAATTGATCAATGTTTAAGTGTGGAATTAGACAATAATATAAAACAAATCAAACTGATCTAAATCTAGAAAGAGGTTTTTATTTATGAATAAAAACCTCTTTAATCTCAAATTCAAATTCAAGGTATATCCACATTAGGATAATCTTCACTCAACATATCACCCAATAAATCAAATACTTTACGAACACGTAAATTAGTATGTAACTCACGATGACACACCAGCCAAAGTGGCACTGTCATAGGCGCGCCAAAACTTTCAAACGCTCGAATAAAATCAGGCTCTTGGTCACCAATAAGTTCAGGGAAAAATCCAACTCCTAAGTGTTGTTTGACTAATTGCCATTGCAGCAACTGAGACATAGACGACATACACATATTATCTTCGTTTAAATCAAAGCCTTTTGAATTTAGCAAATCCAACAATCGTGTATTTTGCTCAAACCCAATGATATGTAATGTCTTTAATTCTTTAAGGGATTTTATATGATTAAAAACAGTTAAATATTTTGCGGTGCCATACAACCATATTTTATCTTCACGTAATTTACGCGCGATTAAATCAGGTTGTGTCGGTCTAAAACTTCTTAGTGCTATATCAGCCTCACGACGCTTTAAATTGGCGACTTCAGAACTGACTTGTATGTCTAACTTAATACTGGGATAGGTTTGATGAATTTTTGCAATCACCTTGGGTAACATAGTTACCGCTTCAATTTCACTGGCCGATATCGTCACCAAACCGGACAAGTCTTGTGACTCACCAGAAGCCATCAACGCCAACTGGTCGGCCGCGTCACTCATTGCCTGTACATGTTTAACTAAATTGGCGCCTGAAGTTGTTAACTCTAATGACTGTCCCACACGTTCAAACAATGTCATACCCAACTCTTTTTCAAGAGCGGCCACTTGTCGACCAAGAGTAGGCTGGGTTGAACCTAATGCTCTAGCGGCCGCTGATAACGAACCTTTTTCAACGGTCACTAAAAACGCACGGGCTCTATTCCAATCAAAATTTGTATCTTGCCAACTCATTTTATTACCTTAATCGATGTATCCACCTATCAACCCATACATAAACGCATACTAAGTAGGGCTTTTTATGGTATTTACCAAACACAAATCATAAACCATAATTGATTCATCCAATCAAAACAACTATTTCTTAAATGATATGAAGAGGTTTTATTATGCAAACTTATCAAAACAAACACTTAGCAAGACTCGCTGGTTTCCTTTACCTGTTAATGATTCCACTGGGTGTGTTTGGCATTATGTATATGCCGTCGAATGTCTTGGTGGCACAAGATGCCTCATTAACTTTTTCTAATTTGATCGAACATGAAACTATGTTGCGTATCAGTGTTTTAAGTGCGTTTTTAATTCAAATTATTCAAATATTCTTAGTGATAATTTTATATCAATTATGGAAACAACATTCACAAGCCTTAGCCAGTTTTATGGTGTTATTTACAATTGCCGCTGTACCGATTGCAATGTTTAATGAACTTTCCATTATTTCTGCGTTATTTTTAGCACACTCACCTGACATTCAACAAAGTTTAACCAGCGTACAATTAGAAAGTGCCATTTACTTTTTATTAAATATTCACGAGCAAGGTATTATGATTGTGCATATTTTTTGGGGATTATGGTTAATTCCAATGGGTTTATTAACTTATAAAAGTGGGTATTTACCAAAGATAATTGGCTTTTTATTAGTGATTGGTGGATTCGGATATTGTTTAGATACGTTGACATTTTTTATCACTGCCAGTTCTGATTATATGATTGCGCAATATACATTTATTGGTGAAGTATTATTACCCATTACACTATTATGGTATTCATTTACAAAATCTAAAAATACTAATATTAAAAATGAAACTCAACATGAAACGAATTGATTTATTAATATTGTTATTAATCACAATAATTTGCAGCACGGTTACTCTTTAAGGATTAGTAACTGACTTAAGTTTGTTTCCAAGTTTTTGGAAATAAACTTTTTTATCACTACCTAATACAATTATTTAATGGCCTTTATTAATAAGTACTTTTATTTAAAAGTGTTTAATAGCAGTAATTTTTTAACAATTTAGTGAAGTGATCATTATTTAATATATTAACGTGTCATTTTTTTAACGAACACCACCACAAATAACGCTGATGTAAAACTACCAATAAATGCTTCAAAAGCAGCTAAAACCCTCACCATACCTACAGGGGTTAAATCGCCATAACCTAAAGTTGTAAATGTAACCACTGAAAAATAGATACTGCCTAATAAAACTTTTGCATTACCCCAAATAGAATGATCCATACTTAATTTGATATTCTCTGCGTTATAGGCCACCCCACCATAAGCAAAACCAAGGGCACAGACTAAAATAAAAAATATTGAAAACAATACAACCCGGATCGGTTTTTCACCGTATCCACAAAATATATCGACTGTTTTAGAGATAAAACGTTGGAATGAAAATTTGGGGATTTGAAATCGACGATAGACCATTTCTTTATGGAAAAAATAACCCGCTGTTTCAAATAACCCTTGGTTTTCAGCAGCTTTTCGAATACCACGGCAGATTTCAACCACTTGTTGATAATATTCTAATGCGCGTTCTGGTTGCTCGCGCGCTTGAGTTTCTTGTAACAGTTCGTTACCCCAGCGTACATTTTCAATTTTAGCTCCGTCGAATTTAGCGCCTAATAAATTACAACCTTCTAAATTAACTTCATGTAAATTAGCGTAACTTAAATCGGCTTTCATCAGTGATGCATTTTTTAAATTCGCTTTAAATAAATGAGCCGATTTTAAATTAGCATGATAAAAATCTGCCCCAATTAAATTGTATCCATCGTGACAGCCTCTATTAACTAAATCTATATTTTGTAAATTACAATGTTTAAGAATATAACCTTCACCACAAGCCCCACTTTTTAAATTTTCACTTAACAGCTGACTAATACTGACATCTTTAGACTGGCCTTCAGGACTATGCCAACTGCAAAATCCTTTGTTATCACAAGCCCTAGCACATAATTCGCCATTTGAAAGTTTATAAAGACAAGACTGTAATAACTTTGTTTTTTCACCCATAATTAAACCTCAAAAAATACAGACTAGGTGTTAGATTTACTGTATTTAAGCTTAGTGCTTACTGATAATTCTTCTAGGAGTTTTAACAAAGACTTACAATTATTTCTTATTGTAGGTTGATAACATTAAAGCCCTAATTAGATTCACCGTTATTTGGATGCACTAGGCTAAGGCAAGTTATGACTGCTTTTGCTGATATAACTGTGTGCCATAGTATTAAACGGGTTATTGTTAGCATGGTTGTTATTAGTGAGATAGTTGTTTAAATCAGTTTGGATCTGTTTTTTAGGATTGTGTTTATTCCATTAAATCGACATCAATCTAGAGTATATAATGTAGCGATATTATCCAGGGTTTAGTTTTCTTTAGCACAAAACACGATGAATCATCAAAACTCCATATTTATTAACCTTAGGAACCTGCTAAATATCTGAGCTATAAACTCTACTTAGAACAATAATATCGGCTAATGCCCATTGATTTGGGGAGATTGAGTACATTTTTAATGTTTAACTCACTTGCAGTAGCCCCTTTCATAGCAACAACAATGTTTAACATAGCCAATAATTTAGTAAAGGTGTATCAAAGACAAAGCCAACAGTTTTTCGTATATATAGCTGATAAAAATAATACTATCTAATGCTGTCCAACAATCAGACATTCAATATTTGGCATTTTAGCTGCAAATACCTAGTAATTCTGCACCATAATAACCCATTAAAGCCTAATTGATTAAAAAACAAACAGCGACACTAACGACATTTGCCTTCATATTGAGTTTTCTTCTATATGTTGTAAACTGTCGTTTTTTCTCAAGAACACAATAATATGAAAACTTTACAATCTTTTAATTTTGCTGGTAAAAAAGCCATCGTTCGTGTTGATTTTAACGTGCCTTTAGATGGTGATTTCGCGATCACAGATTTCACTCGTATTAACGCTGTTGTTCCTACTGTTAAGAAAATTTTAGCTGATGGTGGTTCTGTAATATTAATGTCTCACCTTGGTCGCCCTTCAGAAGAGAAAGAAGAGAAGTTCTCTTTGAAGCACGTTGTTGCTGCTGTAGCTGAAAAATTAGGCACTGCTGTTGATTTCGCTGATGATTGTATCGGTTCTCAAGCTAAAGAAAAAACAGCTGCACTACAAGCTGGACAGGTATTATTACTTGAAAACCTACGTTTCTACAAAGAAGAAACAAAAGGTGATGTTGATTTTGCTAAAAAATTAGCAGATTTAGGCGCTGATGTTTACGTAAACGACGCTTTTGGTACTGCTCACAGAGCACACGCATCTACTTCAGTTATTGCTCAATTCTTCACTGATAAAATATGTGGTTTAGTAATGGAAGCTGAATTAGTTAACGCTGATAAAGTATTAACTTCTGCTGAAAAACCATTCACTTCAATTATGGGTGGCGCAAAAGTTTCTGATAAGCTTTTAATCATTGAAAAATTATTAGACGTTGCAGACAACATCATCATTGGTGGTGGTATGTCTTACACATTCGCTAAAGCAGCCGGCGGTAATATCGGTATGTCTTTATGTGAAAATGACAAATTAGAATACGTTTTAGAATTACAAGAAAAAGCAAAAGCAAAAGGGGTTAACTTAATTTTCCCTATTGATAACGTAATTGCAGATGATTTTTCAAATGACGCGAACATTCAGATAGTAAACAGTGGCGAGATCCCTGATGGCTGGGAAGGTTTAGACATTGGTCCACAAACACGTGAATTATTTGCAAAAGTAATCAGCGAATCTAAAACAGTTTTATGGAATGGCCCAATGGGTGTTTCTGAGATTCCAGCATTCGCACACGGTACAGTTGCCGTAGCAAATGCTGTAAAAGACGCAACCGTTGCTGGTTCGTTCTCATTAATTGGTGGCGGCGATTCAGCAGCAGCAATTAACAACCTAGGTTTTGGTAATGATGTTTCGTATGTTTCTACAGGCGGCGGCGCATTGTTAGAATATATGGAAGGGAAAGTACTTCCAGGCGTAGCAGCACTAGAAGATTAAATAAAATAGGCGCTGTACTTCGTTAAAAAATAATCACATACAACCTGTATGCTCTTATTTTTTGCCTTGTTCAGCACCAATTTTAACGATCTGAATTCGCGCAGTCCTTGGTAAAAACTTCTATTTTTCTTTGTACTGCACCGGTTTAATCGAAATAATTAGAAGGGCTTTGTTTGAAAAAACAAAGCCTTTTTTATTAGAATTAAAAATCAAATTCAGCATAGTAGAAATAAAATATGAAAGCTTACAACAGTATTGAACAACGAATTCAAATATTAGAAGATCAAGTTTTATTATTAAACGAAGAGATCGAAATATTAAAAACACCTGCTTCAAGTAATAATGAAAAAATAATATTTAAGTATATTGAAACAGGCAGCACCGGTAAAACTAAAGACTTCGTTCGTGAATTAGGTATTAAGTCTGATCGTGGATTATTCTCCTCAGGTGATGTGAGTCGATTATTAAAAGAAGGTGCGCACGATATATCACCGGCTTTATTAGAAATTGCTAGAAAATTGGCGAATGGCCATAACAAAAATGGTCCTAGCCGATAAGAATTAAAACAACCACCTCATTTTCACATAGATGAGGTGTTCTTTATTCATAAAGTTTTATTCACTTAGAATAAATATAAACGTATTCATTTATTAGATATTTATCATTATTTTTTAAATACTAAAAAACTATTTATTCTCGACATTATAAATTCATATTTCATCTATTAATAAATTTTCAAACCTCTCTCTATTTTCATTCGTTTTTTTCACTTATATTTTAAGAAATTATTAAATATTCTTATAAACATTAGATATTCTTTTTTAGTCATACCTCATTCAGAATCAATCTTTACAATAAACAAAGACTAATCGAATCAAAACAGTGGTTAATCTACTTATTTAAATAATTAATAATTGAGGCAAACACATGAAATTCCAGCATAAATTGTTAGCACTAACACTCAGCGCATCTTTGACATTAATTGGCTGTACTACTATTGATCCATACACCGGTGAGACAAAAGTAAAAAAAACATTCATCGGCGGGGTATTTGGCGCTGGTGCTGGTGCTGTGATTGCTATGGCAACTGGATCTAAAGAAGATCGTGTTGAAAATGCTATAAAAGGTGGGGTTATTGGAGGTATAGCTGGCGGGGCGGTAGGCGCTTACATGGACAGTCAAGAAAAGAAAATGACAGAGAAATTAGCCGGCACAGGTGTTTCTGTTACCCGAAATGGTGATGATATAATTTTAAATATGCCTGGTGATATCACTTTTGCATCAAGTGAATCAAAATTAAATCCAGCATTCACAAACACATTAGACGGTGTAATTTTAGTATTAGAAGAGTTTGAAAAAACTATTATTATGATTAAAGGACATACAGACTCCAAAGGTGATGAACAATATAACCAAAATCTATCTGAACAACGTGCATTGTCAGTTGCTCAATACTTAGTGGATAACCGCATAATTACTGAGCGTGTAACAGCTATAGGCCACGGAGAACTATCGTCAAAATACGACAATACAACAGAAGAAGGCCGTGCTCAAAACCGTCGTGTTGAATTAATATTAACCCCTTTGATTAAGCAATAATATCCAACTTAAGCTAAATAACTTAGTTAAATAGCTGAGTTCAATACTATTATTTTGCATAATCATTAATACTAAACAGTCACTACTGTGGCTGTTTATTTAATGGTTTGTTACAAGTATTTATATCGATGATTAAAATAAAAAAATCCTCGTTTCGTATCTTTTTAACAACAAAATAAGCAACATGGTATAACTGCAACTCATTTATTCATACAATTACTCACAATGCCATTCACAGTCACACATATACTTGTTACATACCCTCTTTTTTTAATGTTTAGAAAACTATCAATAGTCGCACTAATTATTGGTTGTATCATTCCAGATTTTGTGATGTTTATTCCCATTTCCAGCTATGACGTTTCTCATTCTATTGTTGGTTTAATAATGTATTGTTTACCAATGGGTTTAATTGTTTATTTGTTTTTTGTGCATTTTAGCGCAGCATTAATTATTGATACGGCACCTAGTTGGTTAAGCAAGAGAGTATATAAGTGTCATGATTTTAATTTTAAATATTCAATAGTTTCACTTATTTTGATATCAACAAGCCTTATATTAGGTGCTACTACACACATTTTATGGGATGTTTTTTCACATCAAAACACATGGTTAACTCAGTTAATACCTATTTTAAATAAAAATATACCTATTTTAAATAAAAATATAACTATTTTTAACCTATCAATTGAATATTATAAATTAATCCAATATATGAGCTCTTTAATTGGATTACCCGTTTTAATAATCTATTCATATATTATATTAAAACGAATAAAACCAAAAATAATGATAACTAAAAATAATCAATTTTCGTTAAGAGTCATGATTTTAATTTATTTTCTGCTAATAATAATATTTACACTAATACATTTAACGGGGGAATACACAGGTAAAAAGTTATTAGGAATGATA
>JALJPK010000098.1 GCA_022968985.1 Pseudomonadales bacterium
TTTTGACGAGTGATACTTTCTGCCACCGCGTCTTCTAATGCGCTCCAGTATTTGCCCATGGCCGCTGATGCGTAACGAATTAAACCCCATAAATGCAAATCACTTGAGCGCTGGTAGAGCTCTTCTAAAAGAATCTGTACTGTCACCCCTGGTGCAATACCCGGCTGATATAATCCACCTTTTAATTTTAAAAGTGACGCTAACAATTCAACTTGTTCGAATATGTCTTCGCTGTCTTTTAAACGCTGATTCATCTGAGTTTCGCTGTATTGATGCGAGAATTCACTTAATGCGTCTTTTGCTTGAGAGTTACTTTTTTCTGGATTGTATTTTAACCATTGACCCGGATGACGCTCCCCTAATGCGGCGATCGGTAAACGATAATCAGGTAATGCTGGCATCACTTCTGGAATTGAGTTTGAGATCAATTCATTAATTGGGCCCGTTGAAACACTGACACCGTTGAATTCACCATCCGAAAAATCTTTTAAGGTTTCTAATAAAACATCAACGTCTTGACTGTCGATCATTGATTTACGTACGTATAATACTAACGTCGGCAAACCTTTGTGTGTCCAATGTCTTGACACATAAGACAAATCAGTTTTTATGGATTCGCGTAATAACTCATTATCTGAGGCTAAATAAAAGCTGGTTCGATTTTGGAAACTTGATAAGAATAAACAAGTTCGCCCTTCTATCAAATAACTTTGGTGGGTGGCTAACGAACGCATTCTTCGCATAGGTCTGCCGGTTAATCCATGCTCTCGATCCACACCTACCATAGAGAATATTCGGTTTAACTCGCCAGTTGGGTAAATTAATACCGGCGCCATGTCTTCTTTAGTTTGAGACAAAATTCCGTGCTGGGCAAGTTGGGTTTTAACGGATTCATTTTCAGCTAACAGCGATACTTGCACTTTCGAATTTGGACGACGATTGATACGACCATAAGCATTTAAAGGGTCAATATCTGACTTATCTAATAAACCTACTTCAATCATTCGGCCTAAATAATACAAACTTTGTGCCCAAACTAATGGAATATTTTCATTAGGTAAACGGTTTTGTGAACCCGGGTTTTGTCGTTCTTTTTCGACTAATTCTTTGGGAACGATATACAACTCTGGCAATAAATAATCACCATCTTTTTCTACACGTAATTTATCTAACATTTCGCGATAGTATTTTATGCGATCAGCGTCTTCATCAAACAAAGCTTCAAGATATAAATAGGTGTAAAACAATGGCCATTCTGACTCAATGTCTTGGAAATTTTTAAGCTCGTTTTGCTCATAATGTAATCGTCCGTGTTGTTCGGTTACCGTTTGATGCCCATCTAACAAAAATCGCTTACAACCCCAAGGGCCAGCTAGTTTATCGATGATACGTTTACGGGTTTTTTCAACTAGGGATTTTTTCTCAATTGCAAAAGCTGGGTAACCAATTACTGACAAACAAGCTGCATCGACTTCTTTTGAGTCACTTTCACGTGGTAACAAACTTTCTAAGGTGGTACGACAACGAGCAATTTCATCTGGCACTACAAATATTTTACTGTGCCCGTCGTGTAATAAATCAACTTTTTCAATGGCTTGCAGCGCAGATTTAACCATACCCACAGAGCTCGCATTCACTTCTAATTGACCATTATTACTTTTGTTGCCGCGCTCCCAGATACCAAAATCCGGTGTACGGTAACCTCGGCCTATGTACCAAACTAAGTTTTGCACAAAAGTTACTTCAGATTGATCGTAGATTAAACGAAGTCCTGATTGTGTCATACGTGCTAACATCAGCACGAATAAACTGGTGGCATCAATTTGCAGATGCCCCCATTCATGGTCTTTTACAACGGTTTCACCAGATTGAGTATCGTATTTGGCGTGAAGTGCATCCATTGGATTTTGAGTGTATTTAAAGCGCTCTACTTTCGCAGTTTGCTTCATCATGGCACTTAATAATCCACGCATTAATCGAACGGTAGAATCTTCTAACTGCTCTTTACGACCGTCATCTGGATTAATCTTTTTAAAACTAAGATACAAACCCCAGATAGCTTGAATGGTATAAAGATTATCTCTTACCCAAGCGTCACGATAATCACCGTGATCATTGACATCTGTTGATGCTGGAAATAAACCAGAATGAGGATTCTGACGATTTAAAATCGTTCTTTTAATTCGACGATAATAACGATCTAATTGATCTAAACGCGCTTCTTGCTCCACAATACAGCCTCTTTATTTTTAAAAGTAACACACCTAATGTAGGAAAAGCCTTAATTGCTTAAGGCTTTTTTATATCTATCCAGCTAGTACAAATATTTTGCACATAATTCATTTAAAATAATCATTTACACAAGTAAAAAATTAAATTATGTACTCTCTATTTTGTTTAACCTTTTGCTTTAGCTACTGTTTCACGTGCTAACTGTTCGATACGCGCCCAGTCTTTTGCTTTTAAAGCATCAGCAGGTACGATCCAAGAACCACCTACACATTCAACATTACTTAATGCTAAATAGCTTTGAAAATCAGCTGACGAGATGCCACCTGTTGGGCAAAAACGAAAATGAGGGAAAGGACCTGAGATCGCTTTTAATAAACCTGCACCACCAACAATTGACGCTGGGAATAATTTGAATTCGTTGTAACCATATTCCGCTGCTTTCATTACTTCAGAAACAGTTGAAACAGCTGGTAAATAAGGCATTGCAATTTTTTTGCCGTGTCTTAATAAAGCATCGGTAGCGCCTGGGCTAATGGCGAAATCACAACCTATTGCTTGTAATTCGTCTAATTGTTGAATAGTAGCAACGGTTCCTGCTCCAACAATTGCGCCTTCAACAGTTTTCATGGCTTTAATTACTTCCATTGCAGCAGCAGTACGTAGTGTTACTTCTAATACAGTAATACCACCCGCTACTAACGCTTTTGCCAATGGAATTGCGTCTTCTACATTTTCAATTGCTAAAACAGGCATTACTGGGTTAGCAGCTTTCATTACTTCAATTGTAGATAAGTATTTCATATTTGTTCTCTTTTAATAGTTTTTTAAAAAGGTTAAATAATAATTCTTAACCTTTTAATTTATTTGGGGGTTCAAAGTGCCAATTAACTTATTTGGCCTTTGCTTTTTTAGCTTCAATTTCGTCGATTTCAAATTTGAAAATCGATGCACCAAGCTGTGCTTCAGATATTTGATCACGCATACCTGAGAACATTTCACGACCAACACCTTGATGATAATCACCAGGCTCGTACGCTTTACATTCTCGAGCATTAAATTCAGCTTCGTCCATTAATACGTTTAAGTCACCAGTAGTGGCATCAAAACGAATCATATCACCGTCACGAATCTTACCAAGTGGTCCGCCTTCAGAAGCTTCTGGAGACATATGGATACCTGCTGGTACTTTACCAGACGCACCAGACATACGACCATCAGTAACTAATGCTACTTTAAAGCCTTTGTCTTGTAGAACACCCATAGGTGGAGTCATTTGGTGCAGCTCTGGCATACCGTTCGCTTTTGGGCCTTGGAAACGCATTACAGCAATGAAATCTTTGTTTAATTCATTGGCTTTAAATGCATCCACTAATGCGTGCTGGCTTTCAAACACAACCGCTGGCGCTTCGATAATTTGGTGCTCTTTTGCAACCGCTGAAATCTTAATTACTCCGGTGCCTAAGTTACCATTAAGGGACTGTAAGCCACCTTCAGGGCTAAACGGCGCTTCAACAGTACTTAATACTGTGTCATCCAACGCTTTACTGATACCGTCTTTCCAAACCAATTGATCTTTTTCTAAGAACGGCTCTTTTAAGTATTCTTTTAATGTATTGCTTGTAATGGTTTTTACATCGTTATGCAGCAAACCGTTGTCTAACAATTCATTCATCAAGTAGCTTAAGCCACCTGCTGCATGGAATTGGTTAACGTCTGCTTGACCATTTGGATACACTTTAGCTAATAATGGAACCGCTTTAGATATTTGCGCAAGATCTTTCCAATCAATGATGATACCCGCAGCACGAGCCATAGCGATTAAATGGATAGTTAGGTTAGTTGAACCACCTGAAACCATTAAACCGATCATGCCGTTTACGAATGCTTTTTCATCTAGAATTTCAAACAATGGTCTGAAATTACCGTTTTGAGACGTATTACGCACCACTTGTTTAGCAGCTTCATCCGTTAATGCATGACGCAAATCAGTACCTGGATTAACAAAAGAAGAACCCGATAGTTGAAGCCCCATGAATTCCATTAACATTTGGTTGGTGTTTGCAGTGCCGTAGAACGTACAAGTGCCTTCTGAATGATAAGACTCAGATTCGCATTCTAATAATTCTTCACGGCCAATTAAACCCTGTGCGTATTCTTGACGGATACGTACTTTTTCTTTGTTTGGTAAACCTGACATCATTGGACCGGCAGGTACAAAGATTGCTGGTAAATAACCAAAACGAAGCGCACCGATGACTAAACCCGGTACGATTTTGTCACAAATACCTAAGTACATCACACCATCAAACATATTATGCGATAACGAAATAGCCGTGCTCATTGCAATTTGATCACGTGAGAATAAAGACAATTCCATGCCTGGCTGACCTTGAGTCACACCATCACACATTGCTGGTACACCACCAGCGACTTGGCCAGTACAACCAATAGAATTTAAAGTCTTTTTGATTTGATTTGGGTAATCAGCATACGGATGATGCGCAGACAACATATCGTTGTAAGACGTAACAATCGCTACGTTTGCTGAGTTCATCATTTTAATTGTATTTTTATCAGTTGGATTACACGCAGCAAAACCGTGAGCTAAGTTACCACAGCTCAAAAAGTTACGATCAGGTGTGCGTTCGATCGCTTTGTGCATGTTATCTAAATACATTTTTCTTGAAGGCGCACTGCGTTCGATGATTCGATCGGTGATGCGCATTAATTCGGAATTCATTGGTTTCATAAATATGACCTAATCAGTTACGGCGCCCAGTAAAGTTGGACGTCTGATTGTGTTTGAGAAAGAATTGAAGAAATCGGTGTCACATTAAAATCCGCAGATTTTTTAGCATTTTCCAATACTTCTAATTTATCATCACTTGTAATATGAATTACTAACAAGTTACTCGCTAAAATACGAGTTCGCGTTAGTGTCATACGTTCATGTGGCGCCGTTAATGGTGTAACACTTTGACAAGCGGCCGCGTTGTTTAAATCGATGGCTGTTTCTAGTGTGGCAGCCCCTGGAAAGAACGACGCAGTATGTGAATCACCCCCCATGCCTAGAATGGCAACACTGATATTTCCAGTGATGGTGCTTTTTAGGATTGGCTCTAATGTAACCATTCCCTCTAAAGCGGTTTTATCATCGGTTTTAAGTGCTAAAAACGTGGCGTTGCTTGCTTTGTTTTTTAAAAGATTTTCACGCGTTATCAACCCAACGCTCATCGATCAAAGTAACAATCACTTTTGACCAATCTAGATCGGTATTAGATAATTCTTCGAACAACGCTTTTGGTGTACTACCACCAGACACAGCAATCACGGCTTTGCCTGATTGTTTAATGTCTTTATTTAACTGGGCAACAATAGCACTGGCTAAATTAGTTTCTAGCTCTGCTTTTGTTTTAAATTTATTTTCGATTAAACTCATTTTAATTTCCTATTAATCACTTTCGTGCCAGCTGCGGCCATAACGCGCCACAAGTTCAAATGCAGATTGCGGTCCCCAACTACCCGCCGCATACGAATGCGGTGGACGTGATGACATTTTCCAACCTTCTAAAATTGCATCGGCCCAAACCCAAGCTGCTTCGACTTCTTCACGATGAACATACAACGTAGAGTTGCCGTCAATCACATCGTAAATTAAACGCTCATACGCTTCTGGTACACGTGTATTTTTGAATTTATCTGGAAGCGAAAGGTTTAATGCAACAGGATGCAAAGGTGTACCTGAATCTAAACCCGGTACTTTATTCATCATTTCAAGCTGAATGGATTCTTCAGGCTGTAAACGAATCACTAATTTATTACCGTGTAAGTTACTACCAGGGAAAATTGAGTGAGGGATTTTCTTAAATTCAATGACGATTTCACTGTAACGCTCAGGCATACGTTTACCTGTACGAATATAGAAAGGCACACCTCTCCAACGCCAGTTATGAATATCAGCACGAATCGCAACAAAGGTTTCTGTTTCAGATTCAGAGTTGCCTCCTTCCTCTTCACGGTAACCGACGACTTTTTCGCCATTGATTGTGCCGGCATTATATTGAGCACGCACTGCGTTACGCTCTACCTCTTGAGGATTCATAATTTTTAAAGATTTTAGTACTTTTAATTTC
The DNA here is from genome assembly GCA_022968985.1 of Pseudomonadales bacterium. Classification (GTDB taxonomy): domain Bacteria; phylum Pseudomonadota; class Gammaproteobacteria; order Pseudomonadales; family Natronospirillaceae; genus Marinicellulosiphila. Next base: position 6,366 of record JALJPK010000098.1, read on the forward strand.
TCAGCACGAATTGAATCCGCGTCTAAAGAAATAGGCACTTCCATCGCAACCAAACATAAAAGCTGAAGCATATGGTTTTGCACCATATCTCGAAGTGCACCTGATTCGTCGTAATAACTCCAACGACCTTCAGCGCCAACGGCTTCTGAGATTGTGATTTGTACGTTGTCGATGTGCGCACTTGTCCAAAGTGGTTCGAACAAGCTGTTTGCAAAACGCAGGCTCATTAGGTTTTGAACGGTTTCTTTACCTAAATAATGATCAATTCGATAAATATTGTCTTCAGGGAATAAATCCGCGACTGAATCGTTGATCACATAAGAGGTTTCAAGTGACTTACCAATTGGCTTTTCTAAAACAACACGAGTGTCCTCTCTGATTAAACCTTTTGCTTTTAGGCCTTCAGAAATAGTACCGAATAAATCAGGTGCAGTTGAAAGATAATAAGTAGTGGTTTGAGTTTTGAAATCTTTGCCCAATGCTTTTTTTAAATTATCAAAGCTTTTTGGTGACGAGGCATCAACGGCGCAATATTGTAGACGTGGTTTTAAATTTTCCCAGATCTCTTCTTTAAAATCAGGAATGAATTTTTTAAGACCAGCAAGTACATTTTCTTGATACTGTTCTTTACCTAAATCTGAACGAGATGCTCCGATAACACGCGTGTCGTCGGCCAAGTGTCCATCTTCAATTAAACGATAAATAGCAGGTAACAATTTGCGGATGGCTAAATCGCCATTTCCGCCAAAAATCACAAAGTTACATGGGATAAGTGAATCTTTGATTGGCATAGAAACTCCTAATGAGGGGAATTTTAAAATAGAAATTATGAACTTAAATTAAAAAACACAAAAAACGATTATGTAATTTTAATACAAAATACCACATTTTGACTGGCTAAAGTGAATAAATTCTGTAATTTTATTACAAAAATGACTCAGATTGGCTATTATCAAACTCCATCACGCTTTCACTGATTATAATATGCACAATAATAAACAAAGTAACTTAGTTGCAAAATTAGAGAATGAACTTAATAGTTTAAGTAAATCCGAGAAAAAAGTAGGGGTGATTGTTTTAGAAACACCTGAGGATTGCATTCGATTGAGTATTGCTGCATTAGCAAAAATAGCGGATGTGAGTGAACCGACGGTGAATCGTTTTTGCAGAACTCTAGGCTGCACAGGTTACCCAGATTTTAAATTACAATTAGCACAAAGTATTGCCACTGGCACCGCGTTTATCAGTGAAATTGTCAAACCTGAAGATGAATTAGTCACCTTTAGTCAGAAAATTTTTAATGCCAGCAGCCAAGCTATTTTAAAAGCGGCCGACCAAATTGATTTAAACTGTATGGATCAGGCCATTGAAGCGATGCACAACTCTAATAGAATCGATTTTTATGGATTAGGTGGTTCTGGACCGGTTGCTAAAGATGCGGTGCACAAGTTCTTTAGATTAGGCACCCCCGTATCCGAGCAAACCGATATTTTGATGCAACGAATGGCGGCAGCAACTGCCTCAAAAGGAGATGTGATTGTATTTATTTCAAATACAGGACGAACTATTAGTATTGTGGAATGTGCACAAATTGCACGAGAAGCGGGTGCAACGGTTATTTCATTAACACATAAAGACTCACCACTAGCTAAATACACAGACATCGTATTACATACACATACTAACGAAAATACCGATATTTTCACCCCTATGACGTCTCGATTAGTCCATTTAACTATTTTGGATATATTAGCAACCGGTGTCATCAAGAAAAAAGGCAAAGAAATTCAAAAACAATTAGCCAAAATCAAAGAAAGTTTAAGCCAAACACGTTATTCATTTTAAAAGATGTCTTTTCAAACATTTAGCCATGGCACTTTTTACTCGCCCTTTATCCTGCTTTTCAACCTTCCCATTTACAAATTTGATTACGACCTTTTTCTTTAGCTTGGTACATGGCTTGGTCCGATTGGTTAAACGCTGTTGCTTTATTCTTGGACTGGCTAAAAGCACACAATCCGATACTAACTGTGATACTGACAGGAGTAGATCGAAAGTTAAAAGGGGTATTCGCAATTTTTTCACAGACGCTATTCATCGCAACTCCTGCAGAATCTAAATCGGTATGGGGCAAAATAACCACAAATTCTTCGCCACCATAACGTGCCACAAAATCACTTTCTCGTATATTTTGTTTAATTTGATTCGCAATTAATACCAATACTTTGTCACCCACCAAATGTCCATATGAATCATTCACTCGTTTAAATAAGTCAATATCAATCACCGCAATACAACAATCGGTTTGATAACGTTCATAACGTTTGTATTCTTTTTCGTAAACATCATCAAATTTCCCTCGATTAGGTAATTGGGTTAAAGGGTCGGTTTGAGACTTTTGGATATGCACTTTTAATTGCTCGCGCATTTTTTGATTATCACTTTCAAGTCGAGTCATTTGACTCACCAAAAGTTGATAATGATCCTCTTGTTTATTTTGGTTTTCTTTAAAACCAGTTGAATATTTAACCACATGTTGATTAAGGTCTTCCATTTTCTGTTGAATCAGTACTTTTAATTGATATGCATCTTCTTGCTCTTGCACCCCTTTATTTAAATCATCCATATGTTGGTTTAATTCACTATAAAAAACATCATGAGCTTTATCAGTATTAGCGTGTACCTCTTTTGAAGAGGTTAAGTTTGACTGTAATGTGACTAATTGAGCAACCAGAGACTGTAAATACAGCTCGAATTCATCTTCAAGAGCATGATGTGACTGTAATATCACATCACAGATACTAGCAACATGTCGAATAACACATGACTGATCACACCCTTCACTCACCTGTTGTTTAATGTCATTGATTAAAATGGTTGATGCTTTATCCATATCCAAAGATTCAACAACACGAAATAAATGCTCGAACAATTCATCCCAAACAATAGGTACGATTACTTCAACCTGCAACCCCCTTTTTTTATCTGATTTTATTTGTTTTTTAATTTGTAAAAAACGATCCAACCAAGATGCTGCCTCAATTATAAATTTAAAGTTTTCAGGCAGCTGCTGTTTTAATGCCAATAGGCTCTGTTTGGGTGGAGAGTTATTTGAGGAGTTAAGTGGATTATTCAGTATTTCATCTAAATTACTGTGTAATAAATCCCCTATATATTGCGCTAAATTCTCTTTATCGTGATCAAGCTGACTCATACGATTATTCGCCAACTCTACTTGTTGATCAATTAAATCAACAGAGTTTTCATTTGAACGCAACTGCTTACGCAACTGACCTAAATAATCATCAAGTTTAGCGTCTTGACCCACTGCAATTAAACTAACATGAATTAACGCTTTTCTTAATACCTCAAACTTTGCATCTTGTTGCTCAATTTGGTCAATTTGGTCTAAATATTTCTGTTTAAATGAATCCACTTTTACCCCCGATAATTTTGCGGCGCTTTACACAAAGTAAAGCTTAAGGTAAGGTTTTTATCCAATACTCTAGATGCACATCAATACATGTTTTCACTTTCATCAATTAAAACTCGAATTTCCAGCATTATTTTATTTTTTGCTGTCATCAGCTTAGTTAATGCATATATCCATTTATCAAGTGTGGAACGCTCACAAACGTTATTTGAACAAAATAAACAAAAACAACTTAACGCTTACACCATTGCACATGACATCCAAAATCAGCTTCAAGTATTATCTGCATTTAAACATCCAGTGAATGTTGATCATACTTTATTAGAAAATGCATTATTTACTCTGCAAGATAAAATAATTCTACTTACACCGTATTTCAAAGACACCGACAAAGAAAGCTTACTTAATAATTTTCAAAATCAAAGTGTCGTATACAGCACTCAATACAGGCCTTTTTTAGATCAATTAGACAGTTTACAAAACACCGAACTTGAGATTAAAAAACAAGGCTCGCAACTGGGTTATACTGCTCACGATTATCAATCAATTGAATTAATGTACATAATATTGTGTATCAAAGAAGAGCTAGTATTAGCTCAACGCTCAGGGCGCTCAACAAGCGATCATAAATTGCTTTCAAATAAAATATCCGCTTTAAATTTAATGATTGAATCAGGTACACATTATTCACCGGAGTTACTCAATCTTGTTAAAGGCTTTAGCAGCCAATTAAATACAGCATCTGATCATTATATAAACACTAAAAACGGATTAAAAAACCTCACCAATACAGTTAATGATTTTCATGATTTTTTACGCAAACATCATGTTCGTTCTTTAGTGGAAGACATCTATCTTTTACGTGTCTATGAAAATGAATTATTAAGCCAACATCAATTATTATACTTTGATCAAAATAGCGTTGATCAATTTAAGAAAAACTATGCAAATATTTTTATTAAAATTGAGCAATCAAAAATCAGCCAAGACAATAAAACCTATTTAAGTAATATCCTGCAAGAATACATCAACACTCTGGATCAGATAACCGATATTGCCACCCAAGTTGAGGGTCAAAAAACAATATTATCTCAATCACATCGTCAACTATTTGATTACACGGCAGACATATTTAAATTTTTACCCATTGTTTTATCTACTGAAAACAGCAAGATTGCCAATGATATTAAACAGGAATCCTTTTTAATTGCCTGTATTTATTTATTAATTGCACTTTGTATTTTTGTTGTATTCTGGATGGCCATTAACAATCGGATTTTATCGCCATTAAAAGAACTGCAATTAGCAGCGAAACAATATGGTGAAGGTGAAAAAAACGTCACAGTTGATATTCACAGCAAAGATGAACTAGGCCAATTAGCTCAGACATTTAACGGCATGATCACTCAGTTAAACTCTAACAACGCTCAGTTAGTAGATTCATTAGAAGCCATTACATTACAAGATGATAATAAACGTAATTTTGTCGCCATGATTAGCCATGAAATACGCACACCATTAAACGGAATTATTGGTATGGCTTATTTAGCTCAACAAAGTAATACTGATTTAAAAGTGCAAAGTTACTTAGACAGTATTTTTAAATCTTCCGATTCATTGCTCGGCATTATTAATGATTTAATGGATTTTTCAAAAATTGAGTCAAGTAAATTTGATCTTAACCCGACTGAGTCAAATATCACTCACCTCCTAGACCAAGTATGCTCAACGGTAGGTTTATTTGCCGAAGGTAAAAAACTGCCATTATTTATAGATATTGACTCTAAAATCCCGCAAATAATGAATTTTGATAGCTTACGCTTACAACAAGTATTAATAAATTTAACTAATAATTCCATTAAATTCACCCAATCGGGTCAAGTTCAAATAAAAATTATTCGCCTTAATAATGACGATCCAAAAATAGCCCATCTAAAATTCAGTATCATTGATTCTGGCCCTGGACTATCCCCTGAACAACAAGAATTAATTTTCACCCCATTTAAACAAGCTGACAGCTCCATAACACGAAAGTTTGGCGGTACGGGTTTGGGTTTAAGTATCTCTCAAGAGCTAATAAATTTAATGGACTCGAAGATTAAAATTAAGAGTACAGTGGGTGAAGGCAGTGAATTTTATTTCACTTTAAAACTGCCTATTACCGATGAACCCAATATCGATAAATCTGGAAATTACTTATTATTTTCAGGCACTTACCTTTTATTTACAGATGATTATTTAATTAAACAAAATATTAAAAAGAATTTATGTAAACAGGATGTGTTATTACACGCTGATAAAGTCGGGCAAACCAAAGAATACATTAGTGACACTCAGTTTGATTTTATCATTTTAGACTGGCAAAGCCTGTGTGACTCTTTGGAAGAGAAAAAGTTAATCGTCGAGGCATTACAAAAAACCGCTGCAACTGTCATGGTACTTTCTGATATCCAACATTCAACATCCGTTAAAAACTTTTGTTTACCACTGATCAACCAGTACCCAAATCGATTAATATTAAGCAACAAACCCTTTATTCGTTTTAATTTAATTAATCCGCAATGGGATACAGGCACCATTCAAAGCAATGATTTTTATGATGAGTCGCTTTATATTAAAGGTAAAGTATTGGTGGTAGAAGATGACTTAATCAATCAACAAGTGATGATGGAATTATTAAAATCATTTGGCTTAGATGTATATGTCGCTGACAATGGCCGTGAAGCAATCAATATGGCCAACAAAATATTCCCTGACGTGATATTAATGGACATAGAAATGCCAGGAATGGATGGTTATCAAAGTTGTCACGAACTGAGATCACAAAATCAATTTGGTAATACCCCTATTATTGCTTTAACTGGGCATGACATTCTTAATACACCTAAGTACAAACAAGCCAAATTTGACGATGCTTTAGTGAAGCCAATTGACCCCACTGCTTTACATCGTTTATTACAATCTCACTTAATGCAGCAATTAAATGAGCAAAAGTTAGTACAATTAAGTAAAATGGATGATCTAGCATTATTAACCACGTTTGATTACGATTCAGGATTAAAACGAGTAGCCGGTGAGAAACGACTCTATATCAATTTACTCACAGAATTCCATAGTCACTACAGTGATGCTAAACTAGTATTAGACATGTTAATTCAGGCAAACGATTTTGATCCAGCCGCAAAATACTGCCATAAATTAAAAGGGGTCGCGGCTAATTTAGGTAGCACCAAATTACAAAACAGCTTAAACGAACTTGAAGAAAAGTTAAAAATAGGTGAAAATTGTGATAGCGCCCTACAGGCGTTTGAGCAATGTTTCACTGAATCGATTAGTGAAATTAGTCTATTTTTGCAAACATTACCCAAAACAAATGAAAACAAAGTCAGTCATTCAATTAAAAGTAAAGATGAGATATTTAACGGTTTATACCGCTATATAGATAATGCAGATGGTGAGATTATTGATTATTTCCATGAACATAAAAATGTATTTAAAAAAATGTTAGATCAAAGGGATTTTGACCAATTAGATGATGCTATTAATCGTTTTAATTTTGCCAAAGCGGCGTCCATTTTAAATTCAGAAGCGTAATAAATATGAGCCCCAACAAACAAACCACCATTTTAATTGTTGATGACACACCAGAAAACATCAAAATTCTAACTGCATTGTTAAAAAATGACTATAAAACTAAAATTGCGACTAATGGCATTGACGCTTTAAATATTGCTAATATTTATCCAATGCCAGACTTGATACTTTTAGACATCATGATGCCTAATATGGATGGTTATGAAGTTTGTAGGCGATTAAAAGCAAACCCACAAACCTGTGACATTCCTGTCATTTACATCACCGCTAAAACATCCATAACTGATGAAGAAAAAGGATTTGAAGCTGGCGCGGTTGATTATATATTTAAACCAATCAGCCCCCCTATTTTGCTTGCTCGTGTTAAAACACATATGCAATTACAGCAATCTAAAGCCCTGTTAAAAAATGAAAACCAATCCTTACATGGTTCCCTACAAGAACAAAAACAACACAAAGAAACCCTTGAAGACATTGCCATGATCGCAATGGGGGCATTAGCTGAGTCACGTGACCCTGAAACAGGCAATCATATTTTCAGAACTCAATATTATGTAAAAGCCTTGGCACTGCAATTAAAAGACCACCCAAATTTTGCCCACTACTTAGATGACGCGATGATTGGTCTTTTATTTAAAACGGCACCATTACACGATATTGGTAAAGTGGGTATTCCTGATGATATTTTATTAAAACCAGGACGCTTAACCACTGAAGAATTTGAAGTAATGAAAAAACACCCATTATTTGGTTACACCGCACTACAACGGGCTATGGACCAATCTAATAAAAAAGAACTGTTCTTAGAAGTGGCTTGTGAAATTGCTTACGGCCATCATGAGAAATGGGACGGATCTGGTTACCCACAAGCATTGGCAGGCAACGACATTCCTATCCCTGCACGCTTAATGGCTTTAGCGGATGTATTCGACGCCTTAATTAGTGAGCGCGTATACAAACCTGCTTTTGATTTTGACACCACTGACAAATTGATTCTAGAAGGCAGAGGCACACACTTTGATCCTGATATTGTGGATGCATACTGCGCCATTAAACATGACTTTTTAGCGATCTATAACGAATACCGCGAATAATCACCCTTGTATTCCTATAGCAATGTTAATTACAATGATTAACATTATTTCTTAAAGCCCCTTGAGACTGTGGCTTAATAATTGAAGTAACACTTTAACTATTAAGCACACATACACCCGCTTTTAAGCGGTTATTTTTATACCCAAATTAAATAAATCTAATTTATGATAAACCTAAAATTTGCCTGCCCAGTTTGCCAATCTGCATTAACTCAATTTGATAAAAGCTTAAAATGCGAGAACAACCACAGCTTTGATTTAGCTAAAAAAGGCTATGCCAATCTTCTATTGTCGCATCAAATGAGTTCAAAACAGCCAGGCGATAATAAGGCAATGATTAAAGCCAGAACTCAGTTTCTTGAAAAAGGCTATTACAAGCCTTTAATCAAACGCATAACGCAAATACTAATTGAACAAAAGGTAAACCACCTTTTGGATGCCGGTTGTGGCGAAGGGTATTACACCCAGTACTTAAAACAATCCATTAACTATATTGATGGGTTGGATATTTCAAAAGAAGGTATTTTACAGGGATGCCGTCGCGATAAATCAATAAACTGGTGTATAGGAAGCGTGAGCGCTCTTCCCTATCTTGAAGAAAGCTTTGATGCAGTATTGTCAGTTTTTTGTAGGACTGAAGAAGAACAGTTTAAAAAAGTGTTAAAACAAAATGGCCTGATTTTATTTGTAGGCCCAGGTGTCAATCACCTTCCAAACTTACGCTCTAAATTATACGATGAAGTTTTGCCATACCAAACTGACAAACAAGAAGATTATTTTAAAGACAGTTTTGAAATGATTCATGAAGAAAAATTAGATATTCACTTTACGGTTATTCAAGAAGATATATTGCCACTTTTATCTATGACACCGCATTATTGGAAATGCACAAAAGAGAATAAAGAAAAGTTATTAGAAATGAATGAATTAAAAGAAACAGGTAATTTTTCAATACGATTATTTAGAAAGCTGTAGTTAATTTAAAAAGTTAATTCAACAAAAAAAATAGGCATAAAAAAGCCCGATCACTCGGGCTTTAAATTCAAAAGCGCATATTCCGATTCATTTACAACCGCTCTATTCGGAGTCTCCCCCTCATCAAACCCACCAGTATGAATCATGACGTAGCTAGCTTCGGCTTAAGTTTAACGATACGCTATTGGATGTCCTTTGTTGTTATTGGATGTCCTTTGTTGTTATTGTCCTTTGTTGTTATTGGGAGATACACTATTGGATGTCCCTCGTTATTTATGCCCCCACTGGGTTATAAATCACTTATTTAATGACTATTAATTTTCTGAGAAATCTCATTTGATAATCTTAGAGCGTCTTTCAATTCTTTTTTAGTCAACATGCTTCTAAATTCATATAGATTAGCTAGCGCTATTAAATAACCATTGTCTGCAGATACCTTAACCCATGCATACGACAAAACTAAATCCTTTTTAACACCTTCACCGCTAGCATACTTTACTCCTATATTATATTGAGCATTCATGTCACCTTGTTCTGCCGCTAATCTATACAAGCTAACCGCCATCTCAGCATCAACAGGAACACCCTCACCGTTAGCATACATCGAAGCTAGATTATATTGAGCATCCATGTAGCCTTGCTCTGCCGCTAATCTGATAAAACTTACCGCCATCTTGAAGTCAGCATTAACACCTTCACCTTTATAATACATTAAACCTAAGTTGTATTGAGCTCTCATGTGACCTTGCTCTGCAGCTAATCTGTAATAGTTAACCGCCATCTTGGCATCAGCAGTCACACCTTTACCAGTAGCGTGCATCACACCTAAATTGTATTGAGCATCCATATCACCTTGCACTGACGCTAATCTGTACAAGCTCACCGCCATCTTGTTATCAACAGTAACACCTTCACCGTTAGAATACATAAAACCTAATTTATTTTGAGCACCCATGTGGCCCTGCTTTGCTGCTAACCTGAAAAAGCTAACCGCTATCTTGGCATCAGAAATAACACCCTCACCTTTATAGTACAATAAACCTAAACTGTATTGAGCTTTCATGTGGCCTTGCTCTGCTGCTAATTTGAACAATCTAACTGCCATCTTAATGTCAGTATCAACACCTTCACCAATATCATACATAACAGCTAAAATGTATTGGGCTTCCATATAGCCTTGCTCTGAAGCTAATCTGAAAAAGCTGGCCGCTATCTTGAAGTCAGGAGTAACACCTTCACCTTTAATATGCATTAAACCTAAATTATATTGAGCTTTCATATAGCCTTGATCTGCTGCTAATCTGTAAAAGCTGGCCGATTCCTTTACAT
>JALJPK010000099.1 GCA_022968985.1 Pseudomonadales bacterium
TGCTCGGTTGTGACTTCATCTAACTCTACACCAAATACTTCTGCTGCCGTTGATTTATGCACGTCTAAACCATTGTTAAATGCATATAATAAATTTTCGTCGGCACATAAATGCGTCATGATACGTAATTCAATTTGTGAGTAATCCGCCGCGACTATTTTATAGCCTGGGCGTGCGCAGAATCCTCTTCGTATTGAACGGCCCTCTTCTGAACGAATGGGAATGTTCTGTAAGTTCGGCTCAGTGGATGACAATCGGCCCGTTTGTGCACCGGTTTGATGATACGAGGTATGGATTAAATTAGTTTTTTCATCAACCATTAATGGTAATGGATTTGTATAAGTGGAGACTAATTTTTTAAGATGACGATACTTTAAAATTAATCCGGGTAACTCATAGTCTTTGGCTAATTCAACTAATACTTCTTCGGCCGTTGACGGCTGACCTTTGGGTGTCTTTTTAATAACAGGCAATTCTAGTTTTTCAAATAATACTTCACCGATTTGTTTGGGTGAGTCGATATTAAATTCACTTTCTGCAATTTCATGTGCGCGTTTATTATAACTGTCCATTTTTGTTGTGAAGTCTTGGCTTAATGCATTAACTAAATCCACATCTAAATACGCGCCGTTTTGTTCAATTTGCATTAACGCAGGCACTAAAGGTAACTCTATGGATTCATATACATAAAACAATTGACCGGTTTGTTTGAGTTGTTTTTCAAAGAAAACCCCTAAGCGTAAAATGTAATCGGCACGGGCACTTAAGTATTCTACGCTGATATCGATTTCTAATTGTGACCAGGGTAATTGTTTTTTACCAAATGGACCGGCTATTTCTGCGAAGGTTTTTGGGTATAATTCGCTGTTAATATTAGTTGCGTATACTCGAATTAAATTATCTAAACTTAATACTGCAAAATGTTTATCTAGTTCTTTGCTACGTTTTATCGTTGAATTTAAAACAAACGATTGAAGGGATATATCACTGGCGATGTTTGATGATTTAATATTATGACGCGTTAAAAAGTGTAGGGTTTTCTTTAGATTCATTACAGTTTTTTTAATATTGTAACTTTCTAACAGCGGTTTTATTTGCTCTAAAACATCTTGTTCTACTAATAAGTCTTCTTTGAATAAATCACTTTCTAAACATATTGTATAACCAGTGCCTACAACACAGCTTAAACTAATGGCTTGTAAATGGTTATTTAAGTAATGGCCTTCGCTGAATATAAACTCTAAAGCTAATACACCTTTTTGTTTTATTTCATATATTACATCGGCTAGTTTTTGGCTGTCTTTAATTTGTTCGTAACATGTTTTTTCAGCGCTTTGTACTTCGATTAATTCTTGATTTGTATCGGATTGAGCTGGCGTTTTGCCTATTTCTTGTGGGCTCACATCAGGTGTAACTCCACCTTCTAGCATTTGTGCGCTTAAGTTTTTCACCCATCCGCCAAATTCCATTTGTTGAAACAAAGACAATAACATCGCATCGTCTTGTGGTATGTGTTGATACTCTTCTACAGTTTTATCTAATTTTACATCACACTTAATAGTAGCTAATACATAGGATAAATCGGCTAGTTCTTGATTGGCCTCTAATTTAGCGGCCATGTTTTTTGCGCCACGAAATGTTAGGTCTTTAACTTTATCTAGGTTGGAGTAAATATTATTCACACTGCCTAAACCATGAATCAAAGCGGTGGCGGTTTTTTCACCTACACCTGGTACTCCTGGAATATTGTCGACTTTATCGCCCATTAACGCTAAATAATCGATCATTAACTCGGGGCCAAATCCGTATTTTTGGGTGACACCTTCAACGTCAAGTAGCTCTTTTTTCATTGTATTAAATAAGGTCACGCTGGAAGTAACCAACTGCGCCATATCTTTATCACCTGTTGAAATCACACAATCACGATTTAAGTTTGTGCATTCTAAGGCTAATGTGCCAATAACATCGTCGGCCTCAACACCTGATTCAACAATTAATGGCAGCCCCATTGCTTTGATCATTTCGTGGATAGGGGCAATTTGCTCACGTAGGTCATCGGGCATAGGCGGGCGATTGGCTTTATAGTCAACATAAATATCGTTACGAAAGGTTTTACCTTTGGCATCAAAAATAACAATCACAGGGCTTTTTGGATACTGCATTAATAATGAGCGCATCATATTAATAACGCCTTTGGCGGCGCCTGTGGCCAAACCTTGAGTAGTCATTAACGGCGGTAGAGCATGATACGCTCTGAATAAATAAGACGAACCATCAACAAGGACAATAGGGGCTTTTGGATCTGACATGACAACACTCATAAAGATGACAATTAAAGGCTTATGATACTTCAGCGCTGGGGGATAAGCCAGAACACACAGGTTGATTAAAGCAGATATTAAGAGCAATTCACTCAGTATGCTTTTGTTTTACTGTTGTTTTACTGTTCAATAAACAAGCTATAATCACTACTACTAAATTTTTATAACCAAAATAGGCTTTACAGTGAAACCCATTATTATTGCCATCATAACCATCGGTTGTTTATTGTTAAGCAGTTGCACTTTGTCATCTAAAAATAAACATTATCGATTAACTGAACACAAAAACAAACAATTTTATAAAGAAGACATCAAATGGTGTTTTGAATCCTCAATGAATAAAAACCTCACTTTTTGCTCGGCTCAATATGAAAGTTACTCCACTTCGTTTGGATTTTTGCTTCCAATTATTCCAATCAAAAACCGTAACTCACATCTTGCTTTTGATATTAAATCAACAAGATTAATTGAAATCAGCAATCAATCAACTGAAGATGAATTTATAATTTCTCATTTAGAGGGGTTACAGCTTTGTGACAATATCATTCAACAAAGTTGTAAAAAAGTGGCTGCGTTAGTATTAAAACCTAATCGTACAATTATCTTAAAATTACCCGAACAAGAAGAAATGAAAATACTGTTTGAGGTGAACGGACATATTTTTTATGAAAAATTAGAAGTATTTACGGATAAACATTGGAGTTTGGTTTTGTAGGTTTGGCTTTAGCCAATCTCTTTTTTAGAAAACAGACGATCCGTAGGTTTGGCTTCAGCCAATCTTTTTTGACCTAAAACAGATGAGCTAAAGCTCGACCTACAGATGGATTGTGCCGTTATTTAATTCGTAGGTTTGGCTTTAGCCAATCTCTTTTGACCTAAAACAGACGAGCTGAAGCTCGACCTACAGATGATGATTTACCTGATTGTTATATTTGAATTTGTTTCGATTTGATTTTTTGTTTCGCGATGGGATGTATTTATTTTATTAGTCACGTCCTTGTGACTATTATTTTTCTAAAGAATGATTATTTTCTTATCGTTAAATATTCTTCGTAAGTACCTTGGAAATCAATTACTTCTTTGTCTTTGATTTCAATAATTCTTGTTGCTAACGATGATACAAACGCTCTATCGTGGCTGACAAAAATTAAGGTGCCATCAAACAATTCTAATGCTTTATTTAAAGCATCAATCGCTTCGATGTCCATGTGATTGGTTGGTTCGTCCATTACTAGTACGTTGATGTCTTGCATCATTAACTTACCAAACAATAAACGGTTTTTCTCACCACCTGAACATACACGTGATTTTTTATTTGCGTCGTCATCTGAAAACAATAAACGCCCTAACATACCACGAACCATTAGATCGTCATGTTTTGGTGTGCGCCATTGGCTCATCCATTCAAAGATAGTGAAGTCGTTGTCAAAATCGTTTGAACTGTCTTGTGGGCAATAACCAATACTTACGTTTTCAGACCATTTTACTTTGCCTTCATTTTGTTTGATTTCATTCATCAAAATACGTAATAAGGTGGTTTTACCTACGCCGTTTTCGCCGATTACGGCTAATTTAGCGCCGGCTTCCAGTATGATATCGCCTTTAGTAAATAATGGATCACCATCAAAACCATGACTTAGATCTTCTAAGATCAATGCTTGTCTATGTAATTTTTTATCTTGTTTAAAACTTAACGATGGGGAAATACGACTTGATGATTTCACTTCGTCTAATGAGATTTTATCTAATTTTTTAGCGCGTGAGCTGGCTTGTTTTGCTTTTGATGCGTTTGCTGAGAATCGGTTAACAAATGCTTGTAGCTCATCCATCTCTTGGCTTTTCTTTTCGTTCGAAGACAATAACTGCTCACGAATTAACGAAGACGCTTCTAAGAAATATTCATAGTTACCCGGGTAAATACGCAATTCACCGTAGTCGATATCGGCCATATGGTTACAAACTGCATTCAAAAAATGTCTGTCATGGGATACGATAATCATTGTTGATTTACGTTGATTTAATACATCGGCTAACCAGTTAATACTGTCGATGTCCAAGTTGTTGGTTGGCTCATCTAATAACAAAATTTCAGGGTCAGCGAACAACGCTTGGGCTAATAACACACGTAATTTCCAACCCGGTGCCAATTCGCTCATTAAACCAAAGTGAAACTCTTCTTTAATACCCGCTTCTAATAGAATTTCACCTGCACGAGATTCTGCGCTGTAACCGTCCATCTCGGCAAATTCAACTTCTAAGTTGGCAACTTCCATGCCCTCGTCTTCAGTCATTTCTACATTAGCGTAGATTTCTTCACGTCTGACTTTTATTTTCCAAAGCTCAACATCACCCATAATTACAGCATCGATTACTGAATATTCTTCAAAGGCATATTGGTCCTGATTCAAAGTACCGACTTTTTGGCCTGGTGTAATTGAAACATTACCTGAGGTAGGCACTAACTCGCCCGTTAGAATTTTCATAAACGTGGATTTACCACAGCCGTTTGCGCCGATTAGACCATAACGATTGCCATTACCAAATTTTGCTGAAATGTTTTCAAATAAAGGTTCATTACCAAACTGCATGGTAATGTTAGCTGTGCTTATCAATGGGGTGATTCCTGAATAAAAGGGAGTGTGAGCTCGAGTTTTTCACTCGGCTTGAAATTGGGGGGCATAGTATAGAAAAAGCACCAAAAAGTCGAGTTCAAAGCCGTAATGAAATCCAATTGCACGGCTATTTTTGGTTAATAAATGTAATTGGAGCTAAGCACGCGTGTTTTAGGATGGTTTAGGTGTATTTAAGGGATAACAACAATTCATTTTTACTAAATAACACACCTTGTTTTATACTTGATTTTTTGATTTTGGCCACCGATTTAAAGCGCACAGCCGGTATAATGATAAAAACACCTATTCAGTACGTTTATTTATATGATGTAAATGATAATCTAAACAAACACACATCAAACCTGACAAACCTGACAAACTGCATTTTCAAAACACATACTGACTAAACTAATATCCCTCACTTAGACTATAAGGAAAATAATTCATAAACCAAAGCTGTACAGTAATCAAAACACTTACCGACTATGCTAACATCCTTCACTTAGGCTATAAAAAACAACTCTAAGGAAATACTTTATAAACCAAAGACACTCATAAAAAAACACATATTGACTAAATCAACCCCATCAAGCATAAAAAAGAACTAGGAATATCATGACTCAAAGACAATCACCAGAGTTTCATAACGACAATAAAATCATTGATACATTGCATTATTATAATGATAGAAAATATGACAAACCATTAGCCAGTGCTAAACCATTACAATATGAATTACTGACAATGATGATTTATAGCCTAGCTATGTCAACAATCGGATCCGTGTTGTATTTTTATTTAGTATCAGAATCGCCTTTTGCAATATTTATTTTTTCAGTAAAAATGAACTTCTATGTTACGATTTTTTTAGTTTTTTTTAGAGTTCTTGCGCCTCAGATTGATGTCATTAATTACTTTAAAAATGTTATGTTTCAATTTAATCATGATCAATTAAAATTTAAAGGATTTACTAATGGTAGGAATATTTCGTCACTTAACTTTGAATACCCTACTATCAAGCAGGTAGAATTCCACTTTGACAAACCTGCTAATATAAAAAGATTGTCTCGAGCACAATTATTAAAACACGCCAAAAAACCCAATAAACAACAAGATGGTTTTATTCGTATCATTTTAAGAAATGGGCAAAGTGTTGATTTAATATTAATTGATAGTTTATATAGTCAACAAGAAATTATTGAAATTGAACAACAATTTAATAACCGAGGTGTAAAGGTAAAAAAGAAACCACTAAATTCAAACTTTAATATCAACAATAATTCAAACAACTATCAATCAAACAACTATCAATCAAATAAGAATAAATCAAACAACTATCAAACGTCGATAGATATTAATCGTGCTAGCAGTGGTGAAATTAAATATCCAGGGTCATCAAAACTCTCTTTAAACATCATGCTGAGTCGCCATTATAGTGTATTAAAATTAATGAGTATAAGTCTGTTATTGAGTATCTCTCAAACAATAATCACTTGTATATCAATCAGTGAATCATGGTTTAATACACAACATAAAAATGAGTTTTTAATCAACCCTGACACATTAAATCCATTATTACGTTATAACAACGACTTATTAATTATCGCATTAGGTATCTTCTTATTGTCCTTGTTTTCATTTAGTGTTTTATTATATTTATTAAAACTACTAAAACAAAACGGTTTTAAAAATCGTTACATTACTTTTAACAACGATGGGCTTTGTTATTATTTACCCCCCAACAACTCACATAATGAGTTTGGTTATATCGATTTTAGTCAGATAAAATCTGTTAATTTTGCACCTATTATTCGATCTTATGCAATATTTAAAGCACATAATCAAGATGATATAAAAAAAATGGGTAAAATACTATTTGAAGGGGCGCATGGAGTATTAAGTATAAAACTTAAAAGCAACCATACACATCACTTTACTTATATGCCTTTATTATTTTCTAGAGAAGATATCAAAAAAATATTAGCTCATTTTAAAGACAACCATATACAGGTGAATAAATTGAGATTAAACGATAAAAGTAGTGCCCTAACAGCACAGGGTAAATTTAGTCGATATTTAAATTGGTAAAACCAAATTGGGTAAAACTAAATTAGTGAAACTAAATTGGGTAAAACTAAATTAGTGAAACTAAATTGGGTAAAACTAAATTAGTGAAACTAAATTGGTGAAACTAAATTGGTGAAACTAAATAGTTAAAACTAAATTGGTAAAACTAAATTGGTAAAACTAAATTGGTAAAACTAAATTGGTAAAACTAAATAGTTAAAATACTTTGGCAATCAACAATACGATCCACATATTGTTTAGCTTCATCTGGATGGTGACTTACTAAAATCACTGTCCATTTCTTTTCTTGCTGAAGCTCTCTTATTAACTGCAAACAATCCAAACGTTTCTCTTTGTCTAACGCACTAAATGGTTCATCTAATAATAATATTGGATTATCTCTAAGCAGACATCTCGCAATAGCCACACGCTGCACTTGCCCACCACTCATTTGATCAGGCTTTTTTTGTAATTGATCGGTAATGGCTAGTTTTTCTATTATTTTGTGAATGGCTTGATTTTGTGCTTCATTCAACTTTAAATTCTGTTTGATACCAATGGCTATATTCTGCCAAGTAGTAAAATGCGGAAACAAATTATCTTCTTGAAACAACATTGAAATTGGACGTTGATTAATGCTCAATTGATTTAAATGTCCACCATTAAATTCAATACTTCCACTATCGGCAGTTTCAAAACCGGCTATTAATGAAAGTAATGTACTTTTTCCAATACCCGAATCACCATACAAACAAATCATTTCACCTTGTTTTACATTTAAATTAAAACAATAGGATTTATCTCGTTTGAAGTTTAGGTTATTAATCTTTAGCATGATTCCACTTCTCTTGAATGTAATACACAACAATAGTGATACTTAATAATACTAATGCTGTCACTGCGGCTTCTTGTAATTGATGGGTACCTAATCGGTCATAAACCAATAATGGCAAAGTTTTAAAATTATCTGTAATCATTAACGCAATCATCGAAAAATCACCAAAGGCGATCACCCAGGAAAAACACCAAGCTAATACAACGGGTTTGATACTTATGGGTAATAACACCATTTTAATTTGATAATACAATGACATATCTAATGATTGCATTAATGGTTTATAACGATCGTAATTTTGTTTAACGGGTTGTCTAATAACATTATATGCGTAAGGTAATGCTATCAGTGCATTCATGAGAATAACTAAACAAAGCATAATTGGTGTATCAAACCAATAAGCTTTTAAGCCTATATATAAACCACTTGCCACCACAATGGCTGGAAAGAAAAACAAACTCATGGCTATTATGTCGTTGCCTTTTTTATTTTGTAACGGCCTTAATAATAAACCCAAACAAAAAAACAATACTAAAATACTGCTTAAAGTGGCCATCCAAATTGAGTTAAATAACGCCTGATAAAAAGTACTGTGATTAAATACTTTTAAAATTGAAGCAACAGATAGTTTTTTAAACACCCATATAAAAGGTAAACACCAAAAACAAATTAAAACCAATACAACCAATGTGTCTATTATTTTTGCTGATAGATAATTTTTGTCGGCCCTAAAAACTTTTGATTTAGAAAAACTATATAGTTTAATCGCGTTAAAACGTAATAATGAAATGGCGACTATAAACCCAATACTGAATTGATACATGGCGTAAATACTAGCTTGATGAATATCAAACTGGTGTTTTATGGCGTGATAAATAGCCACTTCTAATGTGGTAATACTGTTGGAGCCAAATATTTTAACAATCGCAAAACTATTAAAACAGATTAAAAATATGAATCCAAAACTAGGAAGTATAATCGGTTTTAAAAGCGGCCAATCTAAATACTTAAAACAAAAATAATCGTTGAACTGCAATAATGCAGCCTGTTGCATCAGCGCTGTTTTTTGGCTGGATAACACATTTAAATATAACCTTGCACAATATGGTGCATTTAAAAAAACATGGGCAATTAAAATACCCGAAAACCCATACACATTAAATTCGATAAGCGATTGAATCAAACCTGAGTGGCCATAAAATAATACAACCATAATTATGACAACCATTACTGGCATGGTGAAACTGGCATTTAAACAAGCGATAACAAATGGTTTAGCAAAGAAGTTTCTGCGCACTAAAAATCGCGCTAAGAAAAACCCTACAATAACAGACAATAAAGAAGATAAGGCGGCTTGGTAAATTGAGAATCGAATGATTTTAAAAAGGTAGGCTTGACTGACACTTTGAGAGTCTTGTGACCAATATAAAAGCAACACCCATATTGACGTTAGAATAAGTCCAACGATCAATACAGGGGTCAATACAGAAATACTAAAAGAAATACAATAGGCAAGGTACTTCTTTATTTCATTCATAAATTACTTGGCAGTAGCTTCTAACCAGCTATTGATCCAAGTTTGGCGATTGGCTTTTACAGTTTCATCGTCAATCAATAATGGTTCAACTTCAATTACTTCTGAAAATATTTCAGGTAATGTCACATCAGAGCGCACTGGCATCATCCAGTTTGTTACTGGAATAATAGTTTGTGCTTTTTTGCTGATTAAAAATTCTAAGAACGACTTGGCTAATTCAGGTTGTTTAGTATTTTTTGTTATCGCAGCTACTTCAATTTGCTGATAATGCCCTTCAGTAAATGCAGCGGCTTTATATTTTGTTACGCCTTCTGCTACTACATGATACGCAGGAGATGTGCTGTAACTTAATACCATATCCGCTTCGCCACTTGTGAACATTTCATAAGCGCCCCACCAGTCTGGTGTAACAGTTAATGTATGAGTTGCTAATGTTTTGTATTTAGCTGCTGTTTTATCGCCATAAACCGCTTGCATCCATAACATCAAACCCAAACCCGGTGTTGACGTACGAGGATCTTGATATAAAACAGACAAATCGGATTCAATTAATTCGTTAAGTGATTTAGGCGGAGTCGCCATTTTTTCACTGTCATATATAAATGCAAAGTAACCCCAGTCAAATGGTACGAATGTTGTATCTGTCCATCCGCCTGGTACCGTTAACATTGATGTATCAACATTGTGCTGCGCCAATACATTTAAATCTTTGGTCTCAAGCATTAAGTTATTGTCTAAACCTAATACTACGTCGGCACGTGAGTCTTTACCTTCAATTTTCAAACGCGTTAAAATACTAACGCCGTCTGCTAGTCCAACAAACTCTAATATACAGGCGCAGTTTTCTTCAAATGCGGTTTTGATTTGAGGACCCGGTCCCCATTCAGATACAAATGAATCATAGGTATACACTTTTAAAGTGGGTTTAGTTTCTGCGTTTGCAACAGTTATTACACTTAGTGCAATAACTGCGATTGATAACATTAGTTTTTTCATGATTTTTCCAAAAAGGGAGAGGTTAAAAATTTTGCGATATTCTAATGATTAAAAACTTAATTCTCAAGGTCTTTAATGATTTGCCACTGATCTTGCATATATGACTCATCCCACCACTCAGTTAAAAAATGATGATACACATGATTGGCAAAACTCATATACGCTAAACGTAATTTCCAGTTGCCTTTTAACTGTCCAAACTGACTCATATACGAATTTAATACGCTTTGATCATATTGAAATGGATAAATTAAATCTAACTCAGCGTGATAAAAACCAGACTCAAACGGGTCAATTAATGCAACAAAAAAATTACCGTCAACAATCGTATTATCTGACGATGGATCACCATGTACTAATGAGGCTTTGTCATTTTTAAGTGGGGCAAATAATTCAGGCTGAATGTTAATAAATTGCTCTAATACATCAAACACCCAGCTTGGTGTATTTAATTCGCCAACTTCTGTCATGGAACTAACATCCACATTTATTAATTTTTGATTAAACACAGTCAACCAATTTAAATAATGCTCTGGCCAATTATCAGCAACAGGATGATTGTCATCGTGTAATAAATACCATGGATCGAATTTGTTTTTTGTACATTGGTGTAATTCACCCAATTTTTTAGCGATGTCTTGTTTTAGCGCGTCACTATTATTATCTTTTGCTTGGTAACTATGACCGGGCTGAAAACTTAATTTTAATACATGACCATTTAACTCTATCGGCGCATGCATAAAATCCACATATTCACTCAATAACGTTAAATGTTTGGCCTCCAATTTGGCCATATTTTCCCATTTGTGTTCTTTGACAATACCCTGTTGTGTTAAAAATACCTTTCCGTAAAATCCTTCACCTAGTAATTTTTTCATATTAGAACCTATTATTATTTGAGTGTACCTTTTGTTTTTAATGGATTTAAATCTGTTATTTTAATGTCCCCCACAATAGTCGAGATACAAGGCAATATCCATCCTTGTTCTTGCTCTTTGTCTGATAATGCTAAAGGAATTTTATTTTGATAATTAATCACACCTAAAATGAGTCGGCAACGGCAAATTCGACAATTACCGTTACGACAGGCGCTTTTGGAGAGGTTTTTTTGATTATTGAGCACAGTTAATAGATTGTCGCCAAACTGAGCTTTAATTTCAGTTTGATCAACAATACTAACTATACAAGTTTTCATCTAAGTTTCGTTTTGTGTTTTCTTAAGTTTTTCACCGTCTAAATACATAAACAATATAATAAGTATTACACCAAACATTACAAACATGTCGGCCACGTTAAATATACCCGAACGTAAACTGCCAATTCCAACGTTTAAAAAGTCGATTACATGTGCGTCGTTATAATAACGATCGATCACATTTGAAAATCCACCGGCTAATACACTACCCATTATGATGACATTACGCCCCATAAATTCTTTAGAACGTATTACATAAAAACTAAATCCAATCACCGCTAGTGGAATCAAATACATGAAAATTGCTGTACTGATAATCGGTGGTAATGAATCCCCCATACCTAAAAAAGCGCCAGGGTTTTCTGCGTAGACTAAGCGAAAGGTACCAAACAAATGTGAAGAGCCTGGTGTAATCGCACCTTCCGAGCCATTTGGATGAAAATAAGTCCACGCCCACCATTTTGTTAATTGATCAATAATAATCACTGCTACAAAACTTGGTAAAAACAACTTCAATTTAGCTTTCATGTTTGTCCCTTTTTAATCTTCTTTTTTACGTTTTTTGATCGGTGTAAATCCACCTTGACGTTTTTCTTCTTGTTCGATCTTAGGTTTAGATGGGCGTTTACCCCCACCTTGTTTTTTACTAGACTTCACTTTTAAACCTGCTTTTTTAGCCAACTTTTTCTTATTTGGTGATTTTTTACCGACTGCTTTACCGTTATTCTTAACTTTTTTAGGGCCTTTGTATTTACCTTCAATACCCGGTAATACAATTTTTTCAATGTTTATTTTTAAATAACGTTCAATACTCGCCATCAAGTTCCACTCTGGAGCGGTAACAAAACTAATTGCATCACCTGTGGCACCGGCTCTTGCTGTACGGCCAATACGGTGTACGTACTCATCACCTTTTCGAGCTAAATCGTAGTTAATAACAAGCGCAATACCTTGAATATCTAACCCACGTGCGGCTACATCGGTTGCGACTAGAATTCTAATTTTGTCTTGACGAAATTGTTGTGTCACAAAATTACGTTCATCTTGGGTCATATCACCATGTAATACACCACTGCGTTCTACTTCGCGCAATTTCATGGATAAACGTGAAGCCATCACTTTAGTGTTAGTAAATATAACAATTTTATCTTCTGGATAATCAGTAAACAAACGGTGTAATAAACGAATTTTATGCTCTTCGTCATCAGCCAAAATCATTTTTTGGCTAATGCCTTCGTGTTGATCTTGTGCGCCGGCTAAATCAATATTCACCGCTTCATGTAATAGGCTTTTACCTAACTTAGTTACACCCACGTGACCTAATGTAGCTGAAAACAACCAAGTGGCTTTCATAGCAGCAGTATCACTTGCAATGGTCATCAAATCATCATCAAAACCCATATCCAACATACGATCGGCTTCATCTAATACAAACACTTCTAAATCTTCTAAACTCGTACTTCCACGTTTTAGGTGATCAACTAAACGACCAGGGGTCGCAATAATCACTTCAGGATTCTTACGAAGCGAAGCTGCTTGGAATTTAAAGTCTTCTCCGCCAGTTAACATAGCTGCTTTAATGGGTGTAAATTCACTTAACAAAGTAAATTGTTTATAAATTTGACGCACTAATTCGCGAGTAGGTGCCAAAATTAACGCTTTTGCCCCTGTGTTCTTTTTGCCTCTAAGCATAATATGCAAAATAGGTAATATAAAAGCGGCCGTTTTACCACTGCCTGTTTGCGCACTTACTAATAAGTCTTTTTTCGCAAGGGCATCTAACATACAAGCTTCTTGTACGGGTGTTGGCTCTTTATAGCCTAATTTGTCTACGGCTTTAATTAAAGAAGGGTGGAAATTGAAATCTGAGAACACAGGTTATACCTAATAAAAAACAGCGTGCATTTTACCTGTGCGAGCAGCTCGTGTCGAACCTGTAAGCAAAGTATTTACAAAAGCAGACAATATCTCTTCTATACTGCAATTATCTTCATTTTTAACGTACTTATTGTTATGTTTCATACTAATATTCGAACTCGCCTTACCTTTAGTTTTGCTGTTTTATTAATTTTATTGTTGAGCATCTCAGCCTTAAGTTATGTCCAGTTAACCAAACAATCCCAAACTACAAATATATTAATTAATCAAGATACCAAACAATTATTAATTGCCAATCAGATTAATATTAACGCCCATGCTTCGGCCTTAACTTTATTATTAATCTTATCTGAAGATAAACGCGACATTCGAATTAAACTTTATAAGAAAATGGATGCTCAAAATTTATTACTCGATAAAAATATTGAGCAAGTAGTTTTACTGAACGAGAAATCGGATCAAGATTTAATTGCAGCACTAATCCAAAGCCGCACTCAATATAAAATCTCATTCATCAGTACCATTGAATTAATTGAATTTGATAAAGACATGGCATTTGAAACTTTTAGTGACACTTCTAGAGACTTAAATTTATTACTTTTACAAGTTGATAAGTTTCTAGAGCATTCTCAAAACAGCTTAAATGCAAAACTGGCGTTAAATAAAAAAGAAACAAACAATTCATTGCTGATGGTTTTAATAATTTCGGCGATTGCGCTTGTTATTGGTATTTTATTATCAATATTCACAAGTAAAAGTATAATTTCCCCACTTAAACAAAGTGTTGTTATCTCTCAGGAGTTGGCAGAAGGTAAACTTAAAAAACGTGAGCTTACACCTTTTACTGATGAGTTAGGTGAGATGAATTACTCCATTAAATCAACAAGTAATAATCTACACTCACTTATTTTCAACATTCAGCAGTCTTTTGAAAATGTCAGTTTATACGCCAAACAATTATTAACTCCAGTAGATGAAGTAGATAAAGGCTCACAAAATCAAAGTAAGTCTTTAAGTAATATTAATCAAACCTTGGATCAATTTTTAGCTGATATTGATAATTTGTCCCACACTAGTGAACACGCTACACAACAAGCTCAAATAGCACGAGACTTAGCGCAAGATGGTTTAAAAAGAATTCAATTAACCTCTGAAGAATTTAAAGTAATTTCGAACAGCATTTCGCAATCAACGCAATTAGTAAAAGCGCTTAGAGAGCGTGCGATTACAGTGCGAAAAATGGTTGAAAGCATCCGTGAAATTGCTGATCAAACCAACCTTTTAGCTTTAAATGCAGCCATTGAAGCGGCTCGAGCGGGAGAATCTGGCAGAGGTTTTTCTGTGGTAGCAGACGAAGTAAGAGCATTGGCTAATAGAACATCACAAGCCACTTTGGATATTAACGAACAAATGGACGGCATTGATTCACAAACACAACAAAGTGTTACTCAAATATCAAAAGGCAAAGAGCAACTAGATAACGGCGTACAATTAATTCAAGATATGGTGGAGCCTTTAACCCAACTTAATGACGGGGCTGAGTCATCATTAACTCAATTAAAAGAATTAAAATTAATTATCGTTAAACAAGCACAAGCGAGTCAACAAATTGCAAAAGATGTATCAATAACTGATCAATTAGCCACTGACAATAGTGTGGCGGTTAAATCTGTATTAAAGTATTCACAACAATTAACTCAAATTAGTCAGTCGTTAGAAGAGCAAATTAATCAATTTAAACTAGAAGGATAAAAGAAGAATTAGAGAGAGCCTAATTCTTCTTTTAAAGCGAAAGGACTTCGCTTTAGGTTTTAGATATGTTTATTAATGGATTTTATTTATTTTAATCGACACTTTGTTTATATCTTTTGTTAACAATAACGCTTCACTTTCTGGCTCACCTGTTGCTGCATTAGCAATACCTGACAATGAAACTCGAGCCACAATTTCAACTTGGTCTTGGCTTGATATAGTCATTTGTGGTGTCATTGCATTTAAGTCTGACAAATAAACAGTTAACGGGAACGTTACTTGCGACATTGGAATCTTCTTCACACCCAGTGGCATTCTTTGACCAACAGGTCGTGCCAATACAAATAAGAACTTACCTTTATTAGCGATTGATTTCAAAGATGGATCAATATCGACTTTAACCTGTATTAAACCACTCATTTCAGATTCTTTACCTAATTCAAATAAGGTTTTTGAATATTTATCAACGAGATCATCGGTTAAACTTGACGCGTAATAAGGATCTTTTACTAAAATTGATAACGTTTGATAAGCGATATCATACTCTTCATTACTAAAAGCATATTCACCGGCTAATTGTAATGCCAAAGAATCATTTTGATTATTAGTAAACGCAGCACCAACAAGTTTTAAAACTTCTGGGGTAAATTCGTTTGAATTTAAATTTAAAGTAATTTGAGCGCTAATCGCAAATGCTCTTGCTGCCAAAGGTAGGTTATCACCTTCACTGACTGCTTTATTGGCGGCTTTTAATATATACGGTTTAGCAAATTTATATTCTCCAAACTCATATAATGCGATACCTACACGCATTATTTCCATAGCCGTTGCTTTTTCGCCTTTAAACTCAACATCGTTATACATTGTTATGTATTGATTTAATTCATCTGCTAGGTTTGATTGTGCAAACGCCAACGACTCAGCCAACAATTCATTCACTTCGACGTTAGGTTTGTAGTCGTTTTGCATTAATATCGTATTGGCAATTCTTGCTTTTAAATACGCCGCTTCTTCCGCTAAAAAATCATCAGTAGAAACCATTAACTTAAACGATTTTTCGAACGTAACTTGAGCTTGTTCAAATAATCCTTTACGTAATTGTTGTATCCCCAAATCATGCCATTGAAATGCGTTGGTTTTAGAATTTCTTGCAAATATTTTTGATTTTTTATTGAGTAACTCTTCATAACTTGTTTCACTTGGATGTAAATCATATTCACTTTGTAATTGAGCAACTTGTAAATCTAATTGATAGCCTTTTTGTGAGTAAAACAAAAATGAAAAACCGATTAAAGCAATCGACATGATAACAGGAAGATTTCTATAAGATTTTAAATCAGTATTAACACGTTTTGTCTGTCCGTTATTTTTTTATTTCTGTCTTGCTGATTGTGTACGTGGTGAGTTAGCCTCCACTTCGTTAAATAAAGCCCCATCAAGTTGCATTTGAATTTGTTTTAAACGTTGCTCGTGTGCTTGAACGTTTTGTGCTAAATGTTCATCCACTTGTATTTCTGGCATCTTTATAACAAAAGGATAAAAAATAAACATAATGGCAATGACCATTA